>JAFDYM010000331.1 GCA_018267435.1 Bacteroidota bacterium
CGCCATGTTTTACCAAATGGTATGCTACAATGGCCAAAGCGGCACTTGGGGTTTCGATTATCTATTGACAGAAGCTAACCTACAGGACCAAGCATTATTGAAGCAATGGGCACTACAAGATCCGCCTGATAAATTTGAACGTACCAAAAACGAGTACATATTCGCCTTGCAGCAAAACCGCAATCCATTCATCGACCATCCTGAGTGGATAGACTGTATCAACTTTGATAGCTTGGTTAAAACCAACCTGTGCGGTGCAGTGGGCTTGCCGCATAACGAGGCGCTTGAAATAGGCTTGAAGCTATACCCTAACCCTGCCAACAATGTATTGAACATAGAAATACAAAGCGACTTTAATACTGCAGCCCAGTTGGAAGTATACGACTATATGGGTAGGATGCTGGATAGCCAAGTAATTGATATAAATATGGGGTACAACATTGTTACTAAGCAAGTTAGCTACTTGCAAAACGGTAACTACCTATTGAAGATTAGTAATAATGGTAAGTGGACCTATCAAAAGTTTGTGATTGTCAATTAACATTTGTGTAATACTAAGGTTACTTATTAAAGCAATATTCTAATATTTTTGTCTCTCAACACTAACAAGCACTTATGAAGAAATTTTCCATTTTAATGTTAATGCTTACATGCATTACAGGTTTGTTTGCGCAGCCTTGCTCTAAACTATTCATATCGGAATACGTAGAGGGTAGCAGCAACAACAAAGCCCTTGAAATTTACAACCCTACATCTGCACCTATCAACCTTAGCGGCTACCGTTTGGTGCAGTATAACAATGGCAGCGATACTGTACGCTACACCATAGGCCTTACAGGTACTATCAACGCTTACGATGTTTATGTAATAGTAAACAGCCAAGGTAATGCTACTATAAAGGCTAACGCCGATAGTATAACTACCAACGGCCTTATGGGCTTTAACGGCGATGACGTTATTGCATTGCTTAGCCCTGCCAACGATACCCTTGACAGGATAGGCGTAATAGGCGTAGCCACTAAAATAGCAATAGGCGATACATTAGCCGAGAACCACACATTTGTGCGCCTAGCATCGGTACAAGAAGGCACTACAGACTGGACTGTTGGTACTACGCAGTGGACCAAGTTTCCTCAAGATGTATTCAGCTACCTAGGCTCGCACACTAACAGCTGCGCTAGCTTTACCGATACATTGGTAACATTTAGCCAAGCAAGTGCAAGCGTAAACGAAGAAGCAGGTACTTACAATGTTAACCTACAAATAAACGCTCCTAGTGCTGCTAGCACCTTTGGTGTAGATGTAGAGCTAGTAGGTGGTACTGGTACCGCTGCCGATATAGATAACTATACTACGCAAACTGTTACTTTTTTGCCTACTGTAGGTTTGCAAACCGTTACACTTACTATTACTGACGATGCACTAGTAGAAGGTGCAGAGACGCTAATCTTTAAATTGCGTAACGCTACAGGCGGTGTAATGATAGGGGCAGACTCTACCTTTACACTTACTATCAATGCTAGCGATGCAGTAGCTGCTCCTTATACCATAGCTCAAATAACTGGTATAGATACTGCTGGCCGTCCAGATTCACTGGGCGTAGCTGTAAAGATAACTGGTACTGTTCTAGGTATTAACTTACGTGCTACTGGTCTTGAATTCTTTATACATGATGGTACCGATGGTATAGGTGTATTTAGCCCATCAAGCACTTTTGGCTACACCGTAGCCGAAGGCGATAGCGTACATGTAGAAGGTGATGTTGCGTTCTACAACGGTCTTACCCAATTGCAGTTCCTAGATACAGTGTACAAAATAGGCACTGGTGTAGTACCTACAGCAGTAGTAGTGCAGGACCTTGGTGAAGATACTGAAGCCGAGCTAGTGCGCTTGAACAACGTACACTTGGTTGATGCTTCGCAGTGGGTATTTACTAACCCTGCAGGTTTCAATACAAACATTACCGATGGTAACGGTACTTGGGCATTACGCATAGATGAGCAGACTAACATCTTTACTTCGCAAATGGCGGTGCCAACTGGCAACTTCGATGTAATAGGTATAGGTAGCCAGTTCGATAATACATCTCCATACACTAGCAGCTACCAAATACTACCTCGTAGCACTACCGATATAATACTACACAGTGGCGTACAAGAAGTTGACAACAACTTTGCTCGTATTTATCCTAACCCTAACAGCGGCAACTTTACTGTAGTACTAGCCGAGCAAGGTGTAGAAACCGAAGTACGTGTACTAAGCCTAACTGGCGCAGTAGTGTTCTCTACTAAAGGTACCGATATGATAAAGGTAAACACTGTTGACCTAAGCAGCGGCCTATACATAGTAGAAGCAGCTAACGCTAACAAAATAAGCCGTAGCAAAATACAGGTTCAATAGTCTGTAAGCTACTAAGCATATACTTTAAAACGCCGCCTCGGGTAATCGGGGCGGCGTTTTATGTTATACTACGTGCCTATATTTTTTACTCAAGTAAACTTAGCCAATTGAGTTAAGTCAATTGTAAGCACACTTTTCTCAGCTTAGTCATAATGTTATAATTGGTTATGTGAAGTTTATCTAAAAAAGTGTTGTTTTTTACCCTACGTGTTAATTGAGTGCTTATCATTGCATCGCAAATTGCAAAAGCATTCTAAATAGATGCCCAATGGCTAATAGCCAAATAAGTTTAATGTTCAGAACAGTGTTCACGCGCTGTATGATTATGCTTTTGGGATTAGCATTTGCTTGTGGCCAGTATGTTACCTTAGTTAATGGCGGCACCGAGGCTAGCCTGCCACACACCGGCAGCTATATTATCTCAGCCAATCATTTATCGCATGTGCCGTTCCGTCCAAGTTTTGTTTATGAACCTATGGCCGAGGAGGAAGTAAGCAGCGAGTCGAGCGAAGCTGATGAGTTTGTATTAAGCTGGGGCGAACTTTTTGCCACGTTCAATTTCGAAACTGCTTTTGGTTTTACCCCTGTATCTAATCTGTTCCATAGTTTAGAAGAATCTATTCAGAACCGTTTTACGGCTTCTCTGTTTGTGCTCCACCACGCCTGGAAGGACGCACTTATCTAATTCCTATTTCCTTTTATAGCCAGTACTACATACGCTAAGCGGCTTGCTGTGCTATAGCTACTTCTATTTTATTCCATGTATTAAGCTAGCCGTTATGCGGCCACCCCTATACCGTTTTCCTATAAACAATTCATAAACCAACCGATTTTATCATGAAGAGGATATTATTAGTTCTCATCGTTCCTGTGCTGTTGTTGTCAGTAGCTAGTTGCCACCATGGCGAACATGCCAAGGAAGAAG
>JAFDYM010000332.1 GCA_018267435.1 Bacteroidota bacterium
CTATCATAGCCTATCTGCGTAGGCAAGTCGAAAGCCACACTCAAGCCCATTACACCCTGGCTCAATAGATAGTGGTAGCGCTTGTTACTTTCCTCGGCGGTACTAAAGCCCGCGTACTGGCGCATGGTCCACAACTTGCTGCGGTACATCTCTGGGTGTACGCCGCGCATAAAAGGGAACTTGCCCGGCTCGCCTAGGTCGGCTGTGTGTGGCGGATAGGTACGTTGTATTTCAATGCCCGAATCGGTAACAAACTTCTTGCTCATGGTAAATGCTTATTGCGGCTTGCAATTTAGCAATTTCGGGGGAAGGAGTAAGTTAGGCGAATGTGAAAGAGAAAACAGAACACGGATGACGCAGATTACACGGATTAACGCGGATTGAAAACAGAATACAATTATTAAACATGGAGTGACGCAGAGGGCTTAGAGAATTTTCAACTCATCCCCTAACCCCTTCTCTTTGAAAAGAGAAGGGGAACAGTTTAGTCTTTGATGCAAGTAGTGGCAGTAAGCACAAACTTTCTCCCTCTATGTTTATAGAGAGGGAGATGTCGACGCATGTCGACAGAGGGTGAGTATTCAGCTATGCCGCCTTCTTCTCGCCTATCACCTTCTTGCGGTGTAGGTCGCCCCATTTCCATATTTCGGTTATTACACCTTCCAGCGTTTTGCCGTGTTCGGTTAGTTCGTACTCTACCGTTATGGGTTTGGTGTTTAGCACGGTGCGGCTTATTATCTGGTTGCTTTCCAGCAGCGCCAACTCCTTCGATAGCATTTTGGCAGCTATGCCATCTACCTCGCGTAGCAGGTCCATAAAGCGCAGCTTGCCGTTAAGGCGTAGCGCACCTATAATGGGTATCTTCCATTTACCGCTCAATACATCCATAGCATCGCGCATGGCCATGCCGCGCGCTGTGCATTGTTCTCTGGTATGGTTTTCAATAGCTGCCATTGCTTTGCATTTGTATGCAAAGGTACTGTATGCTACAATGCCTAGTACTTTCCTTTAGGAAACTACTTACCTAAAGGAAACGCATAACTATTATACACCTAGTACCCAATAGGTTTGCACCAACAAAAAACAAAACGAAAATGAAAAGTGTAAAAATTATCTATTGGACTACAACTGTGCTAGTTGGCGTAATGATGCTATTCTCTACCTATATGTACTTTACTGCGCCAGACGTTAAGCAGGGCTTTGTACACCTTGGTTTTCCTGATTATTTCCGCGTACAACTAGCCATTGCAAAACTATTGGGCGCATTGGCTCTATTGTTGCCATTTATACCTGCCCGCGTTAAGGAGTGGGCCTATGCAGGTTTCGCTATCAACTTTATATCAGCCTTTATAGCGCACATCGCCTCTGGCGATCCTATAGGCGGCTCCTTGTTTCCATTAGTGCTATTGGCTATACTGGCAGCATCGTACATAAGCAAAGAGAAACTACAAGCGCAGCCAAAGCTGCAAGTGGCGTAGGTGAAAAAAAGAACACGGATAACACAGATGACACAGAAAATCACAGATGAAATAAATCCGTGCAATCAGTGTTATCCGTTTTATCCGTGTTCAAATATTGTCTGACTACTACCCTAGAACAACTCCCTGCACTCTGCCTTTAAATATTCCAAGGCGTGCTCGGTAGGCAGTGGGGCATTGGCTGCTGATATACCCGTAAATATGGCATTGATCAACTGACCAGCCGAAGCCTCGGGAGGTAGTTGTGTACCAATCAAGTTAATGGTTTTTGCTATCTCATCTTTTGAGGCGCTTATCAGGCTCCATGCATTGCCCGATACGTATACCTGTTGCGATAGATTGTGTTCGTACTCCTCGCGTATATTTTTTACTATGGCGTATTGCAGTTCGCTGGCTAGCATATCGGGTGTGCGCACACGGCTAATAATAGCGGCAGGGTTTATGCGCTCAAGGAACAATGCCAACCTTTCATACGCCTGTAGGCGTAGGATTGTTATCTCGTGGTCGCGCTTCATTTTCAGTTCCAAGGCCTTTACATTGGCATCGCGGTTCATGTAGCGCGTAAGCAGAAAATAGGCCGTTAGAAAAACGATTAATGCCGGCAGGGTGTATTTCAATACTTCAACTAAGGCGAGCAATATATCCATGTGCTTTTAGGGTTTTTATAATTCTATAACGCGAATTAGTGCTAAATTTGTGTATTGGAAAACAAAAATATCATGAGCGATTTAGTATTGGAGCCTGGCACTAAAAAAGGCGTAAGCCTTACACCCGAAGCAATAAGGGAGGTAAAGCGCATTATAACCGATAGCCACATTGACGTCAACAAGGGCTTGCGCCTAGGTGTGCAAGGTGGTGGCTGCGCAGGCTTTACTTATATGCTAGACTTCGACAAGCCTACCGATAATGACAATGTTTATGACATAGAAGGCATTAAGGTATTGGTTAACCCCTTGCACGAATTGTATTTGGCAGGTACCGAAGTACACTTTGAACCCGGCCTAAACAACCGCGGCTTTATATACCGCAACCCAAACGCCAATAAAACCTGCGGTTGTGGCGAGAGTTTTGGATAAGCCGCAGCATACAACATAAAACAGCAAAGCCGAGTGAGTTTCATTCGGCTTTGCTGTTTTTATTGGTATACAAATATTTTGGCGCGGTACTGCTAAGCTTAGCCCTTACTGCTGCTTCCCATGGGCGACCTTCCTGTTTAGCCTTGCTTTTGCATTTTTCTTTCTGCGGGTTTCCGCGATCCCGAAACTTCGGGACTGCGGGAAAAATATCCTACTACTCCGCAAAGAACGCCTCAATGTCGCGCTTGGTATCTTCGGTGCGCTCTATCATAGGCACGTGTCCGCATGGGTCGTATATCACTAGCTTGCTGTTGGGCAGATCGCGCTTAAAGCGCTGGGCATGGTCGGGGTTGATGATTTTATCCTGTACACCCCATACTATTAAGGTAGGGCACTGCACTTGTTTTATCAATGTTGAATCAGGGAAGTCCTTATCCATAGCCATGCCAAGCATGTGCGCCATGTTGCCCTCGCGGTTAGTTATGGCATTGTTTATTACTACCTCGTTAGGGTCCATTAGCTCAGGCCGTGCATACACCTTTGCAGCATTCCCTTCGCTTATCTTCAGCGGCATACCCTTGTCAAATATCTTGCGGAAGCCCTTGTACTTAATAATGAATAAGCCATTGGCGGTTTTCTCTAAGTCATACCCAGCACTGTTTAGCAGCACCAACTTCCTTATCTTCTCTGGCGCTTGCGCTGCCATGTTCCATGCCACCATGCCGCCCATGCTGTTGCCTACTACATACATACTATCTATACCCACTGCGGTGTCTACAAAGAATTTCATAAAGTCACGGTACATATCGGCATATCGCGGTCGAGCAGGGTCTACCGCAGGGCAGTCGCTCATACCAAAGCCAGGCAGGTCCACTCGGATGACACGATACGTATCCTTCATGGCGGCAGCCAACTTATTAAAGTTGCGGTGGTGTCCACCAAAGCCATGTATCAATAATAGCGTGGGTCCGCTACCTTCATCGGTATAGTGTATTTCGCTGCCGCGCCAAGTAGTAAAGTGCGAGCTAGGAAGCGTATAGCGTTCCTTTATTTCCGCCTTCGATATGATTAGGCTGGGGCGGAACACCAAGTACAATACAGGCACGGCTATAAGTACAACTATTACAATAAGTAGTATGCGGAGAAACTTTTTCATATATAGCTAATGTAAGTAATTACCGTATTTGACTTGGCAATAATTCAACCAGCGGCAATAATTAATACTTCAATAACGCCTACCATTTTGCAGTTCAACCTATTTCGATTAGGTTTGCACATGGCAAGTAAAAATTCTATTA
>JAFDYM010000333.1 GCA_018267435.1 Bacteroidota bacterium
CGTATTTCTGTTACGCGCCTTTTGTCTTCCTCTTTCAGTTGCGCTGCATAGTTCTCTATATTGCCCACGCGCTGTAGCAGGTCAGCCTCCAGCGCTTTGCCTTCTACTACCCTAAAGCCGTCTACCTCTTTAATAGCACGCTGTAGTATTCCTTCTATATGTTTCAGCTCGTTTTCATCCGGCTCTTCGTGGCTTTCGCCTATTACGTCGGGCATTTTTAGTATTACAGGTAATAGGTTTTCGGTGCTTACGCCTACTTCGGAAGCTATGGCGCTAAACTCGCGGAAGTACGACACTATCAGTTCTTTGTTCAACGATAGCTCGCTGCTGGCAGTGTTATGCTCAAGCGTTAAAAACACATCTATTTTGCCGCGCTGTAGCAAGGCCGAAACTTTATTGCGCAGTTCATATTCAAAGGCGCGGTATTTACTAGGCAGTTTCACCGATAGGTCGAGGCCCTTTTGGCTGTTCAGCGACTTTATTTCGATGTTCACCGTTTTGTCATCCAACTGTCCACTGGCTTTACCAAAGCCTGTCATAGATTTAAGCATAAAGCGAAACTAATTTGATAATTTGAATTATGGAGTGCCCTGCCATATTATTCTCAATAATATTACAGCAACATAGATACGGCTAGCCTTGACAATGGTTGCAAGGTTGGCAAATAAGGTAAAAAGATTATTTAGAAGTAGTTATAACTACCCCTTCTGCTCTAGCTTTACCAGCCTGCTGGCCAGTACAAATAGGTTGATAGAAAGTGTAACCATGGCAGTAAGTATTACGCCTATAACTATTAATAGTATTTCGCCATCCATACTGTAAATGTACGCTTATGGCTTTAGCGGCACTGTTATTATTATCCGAAATGCCCCTAATAACGGTTGAAGCGTAAACGGACTACTCCAAAATCATGTCGTCGCTATCGGGGTTGGTTTTGGGCTTATCGAACACCTTGATGTTGCCCGCAAAGGATACCATATACACCCCGCTGAAAATCAATACAGCCGATATAAGTTTTTGCGGTGTAAGCATATCCTTACCCACCAGCATTGATATAACGGTAGCTACTATAGGCTGCATGTATATATATGCACCTACTACCGAGCTATGTACCTCGCGCAGGGCCAACATGTTAAGCAAGTAGGCAAGAAAGGTAGTGCAGACGATTACAAAACATACTGCTAGCCACTCCTGCACACCGAAGGTATGCCACTGTATTTGGCTGAACTGATTGTAACCAAAGGCTGCAACTGGCAGCAAGCCAAAGAAGAAGACCCACTTAACCACCGTAAGCGGGTGGTACTTCTTCATAAGCGGCCTTACCATAACCAAGTATATGGCGTACGATATGGAGTTGATAAGGATGAACAAATCGCCTAACACTGTAGCACCACTAAAGCTAAAGCCCTTGCCGCTGATGATAATAAACGCACCTGTAGCACCTAGCAATATGCCTACTACCTTCTGCCAAGTAACCTTTTCTTGCGCCAATAAAAAAGAAATGATAAACACCATTATAGGTGTAATAATCATAAGCAGCGAGGCGTTGATGGGCGTAGTAATACTAAGCCCTAGAAAAAACATTTCTTGATTGATTACTACACCGAATAGGCCGCAGGCAGCCATTAGCAGAAAGTCTTTCTTCTCTACTTTCTCCTTTAGCCAAAAAAAGTGGAGAAGGAAGAACAGCGCAGTAGTAATACTTACCCTTAGCAGTATAAAACCAAAGGGCTTAATGTACTCGGGCAGTACCATTTTACTTACGGCAAAGCCCGCACCATAAAACAGATTGACAATAAAAAGAAAGATATGCGCCCGCAGGTTTTTCATAATGTGCTACAGCAACGGGCGCGAATATAGAGTCTTTTCTACACGCTTTTCAAGTGCTTCATTATGTTTATATTGCAACTACCTATTTGGCAGCAAAAAAATGGAGCTATTTAAGCAAGCTATATCTTTGTTACTAAACAAAAAGCTGTGGCTTATTGTGCTTATAAGCCTTGTAAGTTATACGCTGTATTACAAATTCAGCAACTTTATATTATATGCTAGCTATGCCAATTTTCAAACCTGGTTTCCGAAGTGGCATGTATACATATTTACTACTGTTTGGCTGTTTAAAATAGCATCGGTTATACTTATACTGTGGGCCATATTCAAATATGGCCGCGCAGTTATACTAAGTTTAAAGCTAAGCACCTTAAGCCGGTACAATAATGCACGTGCTTATATTGCCACTACTAATTCAAGCCCTAGCCCTCGCAGCATACGGCTATTTGTTGGCTTACACATGCTGCTGCTTGCATTGGCTGTAGCTGGTTATTATATGCTGCCAGTACATTCATCGCAGTTTATGCTATGGCAGCTATACCTTAGCCGGGGGTATTTAATATGTCTTGCTTTTCTCACCGTATCATTTATCCTGCCTGGCACTTTGTATTGGCGCAACAAAATCTCCCTGTTTCTTTTTACGCCCAGCAGCGTCTTTAACCTAGGCATATATCGCATATTGTTCTTTTTTCTGCTTAGCCAAGCTTACTTAGGCAACATGCACAGTTCAGCATTTATAGAAGCAAAGCAGCGCGCTGCCCTACCTCTTATTGGCTGGCTGATAGATATAATGCCTATAAGCCAAAGCCTGTATTTTTATATGTGTATAGCAGGACTAATTACTTGTTTGTTTTTGATGCTTGGCTTATTTACAAGGTTTTTTTTGGTGCTTAATGCAGTATTAGTTTTCTATATAGTAGCTGTGCCCAATTTTTATGGCAAAATGTGGCATGCACAGCTACCTATCTGGATTTCGTGGTTTCTGCTGTTTGCACCTGTCAACGGCCGCTTTGCTTTAGACAACTACCTCTTCCCAAAAACCAAACGCGAGGACCTATCGCCCAATCACACCTTCCCCATCCGCATTATATGGCTGCAAATAGGTATGATATACTTTTGGGCGGGCTTCCACAAGCTATGGCAGTCGGGGTTTACCTGGGCACTAGGCCCCAGCATGATAAACCAAGTAAGGATAGAATGGTTTGAAAGCTACGACATATACCCTGCGCTAAGAATAGACAACTATCCTACCCTGTTACACGTGGGCGGTATAGCCGTAATAGCTTTCGAGCTATTGTTTGTATTTATGCTTTTAAGCAAACATTGGAAATACATTAGCATTATTGGCGGCTTGGCTATGCACAACTTGCTACAGGTATTTATGTACATAGGCTTTGTGCAGCTACAGTACCAATACATAGCCTTTATCAATTTCGAAAAAGCTTATTTCAATATCCGTAAGTGGCAGGGAAAAATGCCTATAAACAAACCTGCATCAACTACCACCAGTCCTATTAACAAAAAGATGGTATATCTCTCGCTGGCTATATTCGTAGCCAATGCATTGTTTGGACTTACCAATACTAGCTCCTATCCTTTCTCGGTGTACCCTACTTATACCGAGATAGTGGAAGGAGAAAAAGAGTATGTGCATTTTGAAGTAATAGATGCCGATAAAAAATGGATGGATGTAAGGCAACTGGGCAAGCGATATAATTTTAGGTGGGAAAGCTTTTCGCGGCTAGATTATGCCATAGCCGAAAAATATAAGCATACGCACAAGGTGGATACGCAAGCCATAAACAACCATTGGGTGTGGTGGGCTAGCGCTGTAGATACACTTAAAAGCGTTGACACCTTGGATGCATACATAGTACGCCGATCTATAAACCCCGACTCGGCCAATATTGTAATAGACAAAAA
>JAFDYM010000334.1 GCA_018267435.1 Bacteroidota bacterium
CACTTAGCTAGCCACTATTTTGTTTTAGATTTGTAACTCTTCACCACTGGCTGTTAGCCCTTCTCTATTATCTAATAGCCACTTGCCACTCGCCTGCTTTCCTTACACCACATCTTTATTATATCCAAAACATTTTCGTTATTTGTGGCATATTGAACCTTATGCCAAAGTTGAACGTTAAAGTATCTCCCTCTTTCCGCAGCCGAGCTATACAGGCGGTATTAGCCATTGTGTTGTTTATAGTAGTATATCTGTTGTTGATAGTAGGTGCCATAGGTCTTACTGTATTATGCTGCTACCTAGGTGTTATGTTGATAGCGCTACGCCCATCTATACTTACCTTGGGCTTGGGGGCGGGTATCATCAGCGTGGGCTTTCTTATCCTATACTTCTTGGTCAAGTTTTTGTTCAAGAAGCATGAAGTGGATAGTTCTCACCTGAAAGAGATAACGCGCGAGGAACAGCCTGAACTTTTTGCTATGATACAGGAGATAGTGGATGAGGTAGAAACCGATTTCCCGAAGCGCGTGTATCTATCTGCCGATGTAAATGCCTCGGTGTTTTACAACTCTAGTTTTTGGAGTATGTTTTTGCCGGTGCGCAAAAACTTGCAGATAGGCATGGGTCTGGTAAACAGCGTAACGGTAAGCGAGTTCAAAGCGATACTGGCGCACGAGTTTGGCCACTTCTCGCAAAGCTCCATGAAAGTAGGTAGTTATGTGTACAACGTAAACCAGGTGATATACAACATGCTGTACGATAACTCATCGTTTAGCGAAACGGCACAAAGCTGGGCCAATGTAAGCGGCTATATAGCCATATTTGTAAAGGTGGCCATAGGTATTATAGAAGGCATACAATGGATACTGGGCAAGGTGTACAATGTGCTGAATATATCGTACATGAGCCTATCGCGGGAAATGGAATTTCATGCCGATGAAATAGCTGCCAACGTAGCAGGCTCGCAGCCGCTTGTTACATCGCTGCAGCGCTTGGAAGTAGCCAATGTAGCCTACGATGCCGTACTTGAATTTTATAATGCGCGGGTGCGCAGATCGGTACTTACAAATAACCTGTACCCACAGCACGCACATGCTATGTTGAGCATAGCTAAATACAACGAGTTTCCTGTCGAGAATGGCTTGCCGCAAGTAGCCGTAGGTACGGTAAGCAAATTCAATAAGTCGAAGTTGGTGGTGAAAGACCAATGGGCATCGCACCCTAGCACTAGCGATAGGGCTGCTGCGCTGAACGCCTTGAACAAGCAACTGCCGCAGTACAACAACGAATCTGCGAAGACACTGTTTAGAAATGTAGATGCCGTGCAGCAAGCTATAACCGAGCAGCTATTTGCCGCCGTAAACTATCAAGGCGATAAAACATTTACTAGCGCCGATGAGTTTATGCGCGAGTACGATGAGGAGGTAAAGAAGAATGCATACAACGATGCATACAACAACTTCTATAATAACAGGCAAGTAGAACTGCCTGCCGATTTGCAACCAGAAGTAAATAAGGTAGTCGATACTTTGGAAACATTGTATAGTGACCAGCATGTTGACTTGGTTTACACCGCCAATGCTACTAAGCAGGATATGGAAGCGCTAAGGCAGATACAGGCCAGTGAGACAGGCGTTAAGAGTTTCGACTATGATGGGGTGCGATACAAAGGTAGCGAAGTAGGCGATGTGGCGTTTAGGGTAGAGAAGGAACTGGAGGCCATGCAGAAGCAGTTGGAGGCGATAGATAGGAGGATATTCAACTACTTCAGCAAGCAAGCAGAAGCGGCGGGTAAGCAAAGCGAATATCTGCAACTATGTGCTGAACTTAAAAAAATGCAGCTTGACAACACCAAGTACGCTGCTAGCCACAACGAGGTGATAGCGGCTGCTAATATGTTCTATTATACATTGCCTATAGAAGTGATAAACCGCGAAATAGGCAAGCTGCGCAGTGCCGAAAGCCTGCTGAAAACGCACATGAAGGAAGTGCTGCAAGGCGAGCGCTACAAAGCGGTAATGACAGAAGAGGAGGAACAAACAATGCGCTACTGGAGCAATAACCAAATTATATACTTTGATGGTACGAACTACAATGAGGAAGCTATCAAACAACTGTTCGATGCGCTGCGCGATTTTGCACGTGTATCGGCAGAAACATATACCGTATTCCACAAACATTTTCTCGACTACCAAATAGCATTGGTGAAACCCGTAAACGAACTAGTAGTATAAACTATGGAACCTGTAACAATTAAACCTAAGAAAACACAATCGGTAATACTGGTAATGGGTGGCCTTGCATTTGTGTTGCTGGGCATATTCATGCTTACGGTATCGCATAAGGGGCAGTTGGTGCCTTCTATTGTAGCTGTTGCCGGTATTGTGTTTTTTGGTGGCGGCGGTATATTGGCATTAAGCAAGTCGTTGAACCCTAGCACGGACATTGTTATCAGCGATGAAGGTATCAACGATAATTCATCGTACATAAGTGTGGGGCTTATAGAATGGCAAGATATATTGAAGGTGGACGAAGGGGTGATAAAGAACCAGTCGTTCATAATGATATACGTAATGGACCCTGATAAATACCTGTCGCGCGCCAGTGGTATCAAGCATTGGTTTATGAAGCAAAACTGTAAGTGGTATGGCTCGCCATTGGCTATATCAACCAAGTATATTACAATGCCGCATAAAGACTTGTTGAACTTGCTGAAACAGGAGATAGCCACTAGGAAAGCTAGCTACTAGCCTTTTCTAAAAACACATATCTTTGCGCTCATGTTAGGATTGAAACTGCCTACCGACCCGCGCTGGGCCGACCTTGCAGGCAAAAGCATAGAAGAGATATTGACCGACCACGCCTACTGCGAGCAGAAGGCTACCAGCACTGCTATATCGTTGATACAAAACTACCCGGAATACGAATGGCTGATAGAGGCACTTACGCCACTAGTAGTAGAGGAATGGGGGCACTTTAAGCTAGTGTTGGAGCAGCTAAAAAAGCGCGGCCTTAAATTAGGCAAGCAGCGTAAGGATGAGTACGTAAACCAGCTATACAAATTCCTACGCCACGGGGGCTCGCGTGCCGATTCGTTGGTAGAGAAGCTGTTGTTTTCGGCCCTGATAGAAGCGCGTAGCTGCGAACGCTTCAAGGTGTTCAGCAAGGGGGTAGATGATAAGGAGCTGGCGCAGTTCTACAAGAACCTGATGGTGAGCGAGGCGGGGCACTACCGTATGTTTTTGGATATGGCCTGCGACCTGGGCGGCAAAGAGAAAGTGCTGGCCCGCTGGGATGAATGGCTAGAGTATGAAGCAGGCGTAATGCGCAGTATAGATGTGCGCGGAGATAGGATACACTAAGGCTGCAGAGCGCGGACAACGGACAACAGTAAATATAATACTACGGTAGTATTACACATAAAAAAAGCAGCCTATGTAGGCTGCTTTTTTGTTTAGCTGTTTTTTGTTTTCATAGGCATTTTGTATGTTTTCTTCATTAGTTCCTTGGCGTAATCCATTTCATGCGTCACTACTTCGCGGGCAAGCTGCGGCTTGCACTGCACTAAGTAGTTGTTGAACTTCATAAGTACTTCCATGTGTACGCGTGGGCTATGTTCATAGTCAAGCTTATTGGCGGTGCTTACCAGTTTGTTGAAGCGGTTTACTTCGGCATCGGTCAATTGGCGCTTTTCTTTGCGCGCATCTTCCATTATGGTGCTGCATTGGTTGTAGCATTCCTCTACCAAGCGGGCAGGTGCCATGTTGTTGGTGGCTACCATTTTATCCCAACCTTGTTTGCGTTTCCATTTTTGTACAGTTCCAGCAGGCACCGATACTAATCTCTCTACATCGTTATTAGGTAAGCCGTAGTAAGTTGATAAGGCATAAGCCATTTCTTTTTCGTTGTTCATGTGTTTTAATTTAATGTAATTTGTTTGCTAGTAGACATACTGTTAATGCCCGTGCTTTTTAGCAGGGGCATAGCAATGTTGATAGGCGGTGGCGCCGACCAAGGAGGATAAATAAGAATAAAACAGGAGCCAAACAGTTCCGCTATAACACTCACCATAGCATTGCAGCCATAGCTCAATCCACAACCTTCCACCTTTAGCGAGGCTTAGGAGGGCAGAGACCACCGCTCACGACCCTTGCCGGAAATCCGCATTGGTTATCGGTGCCAACCAACTAGAACAACAAGGGCCTGATTCCACTGCTCACGGACTACATTGTATCTCTCTACGGCTAACAGTGACAACCGCTTTGAACAACATAGAACTGATTCCACCGCTCACGAGGAATGTTGGAAATCCGCATTGGCTAACGGTGACAGCCAACTGGAACAACATAACCCTGGTTTCACCATTCACAATCCTTGCCAAGTATAGTTGGTTGTACCAATGGTGCAGGTACATCAACACGTGGCAGGGCAGAAAAATTAAACAGTAATAAAACAATCAAATCAATGAACGGAACTGTGTGGTAGCGGGGCTTGCCCGCCATTAACCTTCAATGGTTAACTCCCGTAGCATGTTCTTGCAATAATAGGAACAGGGCCAGCCAATGGTGGGGCGCTAACCCCAAAAATCGGCCTTTACACTACAAAGATACAATGCCGAAAAGGGCAATTGCAAATCGGGTTTCCGGCATGGGGGGCGGCACCCCCCATGCCGGAAATTGCTGCCTTTGTGGCTGAGCATGTTAGCACACATGCCTAAAGTTTGGTGCCTGTAAATTTTTTTAGTTTGATGATTATGTGTATACCTCTTCTAGCCGTATCTGTATTATTATCTGCTTTGTGTAAATATGTTTAGTTTTGGTTATAAATGAACACTATGAAATATTTGGCATGCTTAGTAATTCTGTTTAGTAGCTATTACGCTAGTGCCACACATTATCGCTCTGCCGATATGAGTATTAGGCGTGTGTCGGCCAATGTATTAGAAGCTACCCTAACCACCTATGCTAAGTGGAGCAGCCCAAGCAACCTTGCCGATAAAGATACTGTAACAATAAGTTGGGGCGATGGCAGTTCGTCTATTGCATATAGGGTTAATGGCCCAGATGTTGGTTTTCCAGGAGCACCTGGCCCGAACGGTATACCCGATGGCGAACTGTTAGAGGGTGATTTTAAAAAGAATGTTTACATAGCCACACATCAATATACCTCTGCTATGAACGGGGTATACAAAATTTCCTTCTTCGACTTTAACAGAATGGATGGCATAGCTAACATACAGGCAGGAAACTCGGTAAATGTACCTATGTATATAGAAGTTAGTATTGATATCGACAACATGGATGCAACGGGTAGTATGGCTACGCCAGTATTTACCGTACCGCCTATATACTTTGCCAACTTGAACGATACTTTAGTATTTAATCCTGGAGCTTACGATGCAGATGGAGATTTAATGCAGTTTTCGCTTATAACCCCATTGCAGGCTGATGGGCAAAATGTACCTAGCTATAGAACGTTGGATGTGGTATGCCCCGATAGGGCATTTGATATAGATACGGATAATGGCGATATAACTTGGATAACACCTTGCCAGGTAGGGATATATTCGTTAGCTATACAGATAAGGGAATATAGAAATGGCCTGCTACTTAGTACCACCATGCGCGATATGCAATTTATTGTCTTGTCCGATCCTTACCATCCTCCAGTTATCAATCCTGTAGTTGACACTATTTTGACACCTGGCGATGTGCTTAACTATAGCTTTATGGCATCGGTAGACGATAACGATAGTGTAAGCTTGGAATTGTTTCCTCCACAGTTTTTAACGGCGGGTAACAGCCCTGCTACTTTTACCAGCCAAGATGGAAGCATAGCTACGGGCAATTTTACATGGGCACCTAATGCTAGTTGGAATAACGAGTACCCTTACATATTTACAGTAGCTGCCAAGCGCAGTTATATGTTAGGGCCTAATGCTTTGTTGCAAAGCAGCTTTAGCACCTTTAGGGTGTGGGTGGCCGATAGCAACACGGTAATAGCGGGTATAAAGCCTAAGCAACAAGAGGTGGGCATAAGGCTGTATCCTAACCCTGCGCAACGCTACCTAAACATAGATGCCGACCAGCGTATAGACGCAGTAAGCATACATAGCGCCAATGGCAAGGTGTTATTTAACAGCCCTATGACAAACGGTGGGCAAAAAATAGATATTTTAGGCTATGCAGCGGGTATGTACTATGTGCGCGTCTATATAGGTGGCAGGGCATATACCCGGAAATTTTTAAAGTACGCAGATTAAATTTGCGGCTTTGGCAGTTTATTACGTATTTTAATATCAATGAAGCTTTTACATAAATTCCTGTTTTTGGTAGTAATGATGATGGGCCTAAGCTATGAGGCACAAGCCACGCACTACCGGGCAGGCGAAATAACCTTCGAGAACAAGGGCAACTATCTATATGTGGCACGCTGTACTACCTATGCCAAGTGGAGCAGCCCCAGCGACCTAGCCGATAAAGATACCTTAACGATAGATTGGGGCGATGGTTCCATAGCCACTATATACAGGGTAAATGGGCCCGATGTGGGTTTTCCGGCGGCACCTGGGCCGAACGGCATACCCGATGGTGAACTGCTGGGCAACGATATAAAAATGAATATTTACGTGCAGGAACACCAGTATGCAGGTGCGCCGCCACCGCCTAACCGTTTTTACATAGTATCGGTAATGGACTATAACCGCATGGCGGGTATTAGCAATATACAGAACGGCAACTCGGTGAACGTTCCGTTTTTTATTGAGGACACCATCAAGTTTCCGAACAACGATGCCAGCATAGGGCTCAATTCATCGCCCATACTGCTTAGCCTGCCTATAGACTATGCCAACCTGAACGATACCTTTTACCACAACCCCAATGCATACGACCCCAACCTGGGCGATAGCCTAGATTTTCAGTTGATAGCACCCCTGCAGTACCACGACCAAGCTGTGCCAAGCTACCGCTACCCCGATGTAGTGTGCCCCGATAGAACTTTTACGCTGAACAACCGAACAGGTGAAATAATATGGGCCACGCCGTGTAGCACGGGTATATACAACATAGCCATACTTATACGCGATTTTAGGAACGGGGTAAACCTAAGTACCATGATACGCGATATGCAGATAATAGTGAATGCCGAGCCTAACGACCCGCCGCAAATAGCCGAAGTGCGCGATACCTGTATACGGGCCGGCGATGTACTTATAGTGCCTGTGCGCGCTACCGACCCTCAGGCAGGGCAAACTGTAACGCTTACGGCCACAGGTGGACCTTTTCAGCAGGTTAATAGCCCCGCTACTTTTACCAGTACACCCGGCAACCCTGCCACGGGTACCTTTAACTGGAATACTATATGCGAGCATATACTGGGGCAGGACTACCAAGTGGTGTTTAAGGCGCAGGATAACTACCAGTTTGGTGTAACCAACGTACCTTTGGTAGACCTTGAAACATGGCAGATAAAAGTGATACCGCCACCTGTAGAAGGCTTAACGGCTACTGCCACCCCTAGCAGCGTAGTGCTTAACTGGCAGAACCCTTATAGCTGTGCCAGCTTTGCCGACTTCCGCGGCTTTTCGGTATGGCGTAAGGTGGGTTGCGACTCGTTTGTACCTAACTACTGCGAGAACGACCTAAGCCTGCGCGGCTATACCAAAATAACTACCGACAACATTTTTACATACACCTACACTGATATAACTACCCTAGTAGGCCAGCAGTACAGCTACCGCATAATGGCGCACTTTAGCAAGGTAACGCCTAACGGCTTGTTCTTCTACTCGCCAATAGCTAGTGTACCTAGCGATGAAATATGCGTGGCCATGCCTATAAGCGTGCCTGTAATGCTGAACGTAGA
>JAFDYM010000335.1 GCA_018267435.1 Bacteroidota bacterium
ATCGGTAGTTAAGCGTATCAACAACGCATTGGCCCGCCGCGACCAAATAGAGTACATGGAAGGCGAACCAACTACTGACTGGATGGTGCCTATCGTAGCTGATGCTGAAGCAGGCTTCGGTGGTAACTTGAACGCTTTCGAACTTATGAAAGGTATGATAGAAGCAGGTGCTGCCGGTGTACACTGGGAAGACCAATTGGCTTCTGCTAAAAAGTGCGGTCACTTGGGTGGCAAGGTACTTGTACCTACTCAAGAAGCTATCAACAAACTAGTAGCTGCTCGTTTGGCTGCTGACGTTTGCGGTACTTCTACACTAGTTATCGCTCGTACCGATGCTGAAGCTGCAAACTTGTTGACTACAGATATCGACCCTCGCGATAGCAAATTCCTAACTGGCAAGCGTGCCCCTGAAGGTTACTTCTACGTGAAGAATGGCCTTGAACAAGGTATAGACCGTGGTTTGAGCTACGCTCCGTATGCTGACTTGATATGGATGGAAACTGGTAACCCAGACCTAGGTTTGGCTCGCGAGTTTGCACAAGGTATACATGCACAATTCCCTGGTAAGATGTTGGCATACAACTGCTCTCCATCTTTCAACTGGGCTAAGTACATGGATGAGAAACAAATGTTGACCTTCCGTGAGGAGCTAGCTGCAATGGGCTATAAGTTCCAATTCATCACTTTGGCTGGTTTCCACGCATTGAACACTGCAATGTTCGAATTGAGCAAGGCTTATGTTGAGCGCGGTATGGCAGGCTTTAGCGAATTGCAACAACGCGAGTTCGGCTTGGAGAAACATGGCTTCAAGGCTATCAAGCACCAAGCTTTTGTAGGTACTGGCTACTTCGATGCTGTACAGAACGTGGTACAACAAGGTAACAGCTCTACTACTGCACTTGCAGGTTCTACCGAAGCTGAGCAGTTCCACTAGACTGAACAATAGTTACAATTTTAATAGCAAACGCCTTCCAGCAATGGGGGGCGTTTTTTGTTTAGCTAATCTATCCTTATATAATCTATTATCGTCTGCTTTTCTGTTTCTAAAAACGGTATCTGCGATTGACTGAAGTAAGTGCCATCTTGATATATAGGGCTGCCTATCCAAAGGAACATGTGTGTGTCGGGTATGTCGGCCATATCTTTAGTTATTAGGCCTACCTCTTTGCCATCTAGCAAAAAGCGTACATGGTCTGGGTACCAATACAGCTCATAAATATGAAACGATTCGAAGAACTGTGGCGGTAGTGGATTGCCTGGTATGCCCGCTTGCCTGTTGTTTAATCTCTCTGCTTTATAGCGCCCCATCTCTTTAAACTCACCTGGCTTTAATGTTACAGAGGTATCGCGCATATAGTCAACTATACTGTAGTTAATGAAAGCTTTATTATCCCACTGGCTGTTTACGCCCTCCATGCTGCTCCATATCTCAAAGTCTATTTCGTAAGGCTGCTTGCCAGCGCCGTTGCGCAGGTGGTTATATGGGTTGTTCGGGTCAGGGTCCTTACCATCGCGCTCATATAGCCATAGGTTATGTACTATACCATTAGGCGTGCCTCCTTGCCCATACATGGGGGCAAACTTGGCGCGCACGGTTACGTGGCCGTACTTAAATGCCTGACCAAACAGTACCTCGCCCCATGTTTTTTTATAGTTCCCTTTGGTAGAGGCTGGCATAGTAAGGGTAATGCCATCTTTATCTATGCGTGTTAGGTTTTTGCGTATGCCATAGTCGGCTTTTACATAACCTGCATTGTTTATATGCCCCTTAAAGAAATCATCTACGCTCCAGTTTTCGCTTATCACACCTTTATACCACCCACTGCAGGTATCGCACAGCTTCTTTTCGCTACCATCGTATTTTGCTATGTAAGCGTGGTTAGGGTCAAGGTCGTTAGTGCCATCAAAGTATTCGTCAAGAAAAACAAACTTGAAGTGCTGCGGGCCTACATAAGCGTAGTTGCTTTGCTTGTTTTTTACTACTTCGGTAAAAGGATTGATAAACTCAATATCAGTTTTTGGGTGCATTATACCCATGCTGCTTGTATCAGCCACTAGCATAAACTCATAATTGCCGGGGCGCACCGGGGCCTTGTCATTATCCCAAAACTCGCCTTTGGCATTGAATCTAATTGAGTAGCCCAATTGTACTATGGTATCAGCATTGGCTGCTAAATTGATTTGTACAATATCCGATTTGCCATAGTAGTTGTCCAATGTTTTTTCGGCAAGGCTCAGGTCATTGCTAGGGTACCAGTAGGTAGTATTTTGGTAGAATAAGCGCAGGTTGATTGTTTTAGTAGTAGTCTCGGTATTATGTAGGTGTATTTTTGAGTACACAAGGTCGTTGGTAAGGCAAGTGTTAGGGAACATTACCTCGGCATATTTCCAAATAGTATCTGCGGTATGGTACACGCATTTGCTGCTGTATACATGGGTGTATTGTAAGTGTAGGCTATCGGCATAGCCCATTGGGCTAAAGTCAATATCTACGCCATAGTAGTTAAGCTTTGTTTTGTTGCCGGCAAAGGTTTGCTCTAATGTATCGTTGTTGTAGTATGTGCTAGGTAGTTTATACAGCATGTACTTCTCATCGAAATACTTGGTCAATGTTTTTTTAGGTCGAACATTGTTGGCATAGTACGGTGCCCTGCGCTGGCAGGCTGCAAGTGTAAGCACAAGCATAGCCAGTAATAAAACATATGTAGGGGTAAAGCGGCTTTTCATTTGTGCTATAATAAGCAAAAAGGCTCAAAAAGCCCTCTCTATCGGTTAGTGTCCGCACTAACCGAAATAAGTTTCGGCGAGTGAAGACACTCGCAGGTAGGTAATGTTATCATCTCTGAGACGCAAGGTATTGCGTCTCTACAAAAAAAACTACTCCGCATCTTCCGAGTCGAAGCGGCTTACTTCAAGTATGCCATCCAACGCAGTTAGGCGGCTGTTCAACTCTTCCAGCTCTTCAGTATCGTGTACATACACCATTATCTTACCTTCAAATACACCATCCACACTATCGAAAGATAGCGAGCGCATATTCAAATTCATTTGGCCGGTAATAATGTTGGTTATCTTGTTCACCAAGCCCACATCATCTAAACCTGTCAACTTAATACCGGTAAGGAAGGCTATTTCGTGTTGTTTGGTCCAGCGGGTTTTTATAATGCGGTAAGCGTACTTGCTCATTAGCTGTACGGCGTTAGGGCAGTTGGTGCGGTGTATCTTTATCCCTTCGTTTATGGTAAGGAAACCAAATACGTCATCGCCAGGTATAGGGTTGCAGCACGGCGCAAACTTATAGTCTATCTTATCGGCGCTTTCGCCCATTATCAATAGCTCGGCATTCTTCTGTAGTGTTTTCTTAACTGCCTCGTTTATGTCCTCGTTGGCACCCAGTTTTTGTACATGCGCTGGTTTAGGAAGTTTTATTTTGCCTGCTATTACCTCAAGGCTATTAATGTGCGATGGGTCTATCTTTTTGCTGGCTATATAAAAGTATAAGTCAAGCGGGCTTAGTACCTTAAAGTGGCTAGCTAACAGCATAAGGTTTGCCTCGCTGTTTTC
>JAFDYM010000336.1 GCA_018267435.1 Bacteroidota bacterium
CCCAAGGAATAAAATTCACACGTGAAGAGTTCAATACCATCGCAGAGAATATCAGATATGCTTTAAGTAAATGGCAACCTTATGCTGAACTAGAGACAGAGTTTCCTTCAAAAAAATAAGCATTAGCCTTTCCTTGGTATCCACTTCACTTCTTCAGCCTTTAGGTCGTGGCTCATTCTTCTGCCTAGCATAAACAGAAAATCTGATAACCTGTTAAGGTACTTTACTATCAGCGGATGTATGTTCTGCTCATGGTGCAGGGCTACACATAGGCGCTCGGCGCGGCGGCACACGGTACGAGCAATATGGCAGTACGATACATACATATGCCCACCTGGCAGCACAAAGTGGCGCAGCGGCTCAAGGCCCGCTTCCATCTCGTCCATCTTGTTTTCCAGCAGGGTTATATCTTCCTCGTGTAAGTCGGGCGTTTTTAGCTTCTCGTTATCTGGGTCGGCGGCAAGTGTGCTGCCAAGGGTAAACAGTCTATCCTGTATTTCTTTTAGTAAGTCCTTCAGCGCAGCATCTTCGTTTACATCGCGCAGCAAACCTATCCAACTGTTCAGTTCATCTACAGTGCCGTAGCTTTCTATGCGCAGTTCGCTCTTCAGCACACGCCTGCCACCAAATAGAGAGGTTTCGCCTACATCGCCTGTTTTGGTATATATTTTCATGATAGTGAAGTTAGAAAAGAAATCTCGCGCAGAAAGCGCTGAATACACAGAATGAATACAGATTATTTTTGTTCTGCGTTTTCTGTGGTTTCTGCGAGCAATATTAATGCTCCAAGCTAGCCTTCACCGGCTCGTTGGCCATATCTGTTTCTACTAGGCCGTCGCGTAGCCTTATGATGCGCTTTGCATGGCGGGCTATATCTTCTTCGTGCGTTACCAATATTACGGTATTGCCGCCGTTGTTAATGCTTTCGAAGATGTTCATTATCTCGTAACTGGTCTTGGTATCCAAGTTGCCTGTAGGCTCATCGGCAAGTATGATAGAGGGGTTATTTACCAATGCCCTGGCTATGGCTACACGTTGGCGCTGGCCGCCCGAAAGCTCGTTGGGTTTATGGTCCATACGTTCTTTCAAGCCCACCATCTCCATTACCTGTTCTGCGCGTTCGGTGCGCTCTTTCTTGCTCATGCCCGCATATATCATGGGCAGGGCAACATTCTCAAGCGAAGTTAAGCGTGGCAATAGGTTGAAGGTTTGAAATACGAAGCCTATTTCCTTATTGCGCACATAAGCCAATTGGTCGTCAGTCATTTCACTTACTTCGGTGCCGTTCAATTTATATGAACCCGATGTAGGTGTATCCAAGCAGCCCAATATGTTCATCATGGTCGACTTGCCCGAACCCGATGGCCCCATCAAGGCTACATACTCGTTCTTGTTTATAGAAATAGAAACATCCTTCAAGGCATCGATGATTTGCGAGCCCATGATGTAGCGCTTCTTTATATGCTGTATATCCAGTATCGGGTTGCCCATGTCAAATCTGTATTTAGGCCCTCTCCTTTGGAGAGGGTTTGGGAGAGGCTGTTATTTCGAAATAACTTTTGGAACTTTATAGTAATCCGAGTCGCGCTGCGGAGCGTTCTGTAGCGCTTCTTCGCGGCTTATTTCGCCTTGTACAAAATCCTTACGCAATACGTTGCGCTCTTCGCTCATGTATATCAATGGCTCTACACCCGTTACATCTACCTCTTCAAGCTGCTCTACTAGGTCAACTATGCCTTGTAGGTCCTTCTTTATACGCTCGGTTTCGCTTTCTTCAAATTCAAGCTTCGAAAGCCTTGCCAAATGATCCACTAGCGCATTATCTATCTTCATGTTCGAATTATTTTATTTTCGCGAGCCAAAGATAACAGTATACAGAATATGGCGAAGGAAATTACAGTGAGTGGTGTCAGACCGACCGGGAAGCAGCATTTAGGCAACTATTTCGGTGCGGTGGTCAACTTTGTAAAGATGCAAGAGATGTACGACAGCTACTTTTTTGTAGCCGATTATCACTCGCTTACCACGCACCCTAACCCTGCCGACTTGCACAGCAACGTAAAGCAGATAGTGATAGAATACCTTGCTAGCGGTGTTGACCCTAACAAGTGCGCACTGTACCTGCAAAGCGATGTACCGCAAATACCTGAGCTATACCTTATCTTCAATATGTTTGCTTACTTAGGTGAATTGGAGCGATCAGCTACCTTTAAAGAGAAGGTGCGTAGTCAACCTGATAACGTTAATGCAGGCCTGTTGACTTACCCTGTGCTAATGGGCGTTGACATCATAATACACAAGGCGCATAAAGTGCCAGTAGGTAAGGACCAGCAACAACACTTGGAAATGACGCGCGACTTTGTGAAGCGTTTCAATAACCTATATAAGGTAGAATACTTCCCCGAGCCACAGGCTTTCAACTTCGATGATACATTGGTATCAATACCTAGCCTAGATGGCGAAGGAAAGATGAGCAAGAGCAAAGGCGAGCAGACTTGTTTGTACTTGGCAGACGAACCAGAGGTACTGCGCAAAAAGATAATGCGCGCTACTACAGCTGATACGCCAACCGAGCCAAACTCTCCTAAGCCAACAGCGGTACAGAACCTGTTCGACTTGATGAAGTTGGTATCTACACCTGAAACTATCAAAACATTCGACGATAGTTTTAATAATTGCACCATACGCTACGGCGATTTGAAAAAGCAGTTGGCTGAAGACATGGTAAACTACCTTGCACCAATACGCGAAAAGATAAAAGAGCTGAACAGCAACGATAAGCTGCTAAGCGAGATACTAGGCGATGGCGGAGCTAAGGCACGCGCCAGTGCAGCGCAAACATTGAAAGATGCGCGCGAAATTATTGGCATAAAAAGTTTCTAGTAGCCAAACAATTTATATTTTAGGCACACACTAACACGTTCGCCAAATCGGAGACATTTGCGAATGAATAAAAACGCGCCCTTTAACCCGGCGCAGCAACAATACATTATGGC
>JAFDYM010000337.1 GCA_018267435.1 Bacteroidota bacterium
AAGGTTAAGCCAATCATGATCAAGAAGGCCAATGCCAATATCTGCAACGAAGGGTGTTTCTCTATTACCGCACTTACTTTACCGCTAAATGCCATCATAATAAACATCGATATCACTACGGCAAATATCATTACCATTACGTGTGGTGTAAGGCCCACAGCAGTTAATATCGAGTCGAAAGAGAACACGATATCGATAAGGATGATTTGTGTAATAGCACCAAACATAGTAGCTGGGGCTTTTACTTTTTTGTCGCCCTCGCCAACGCCGCTTACCTTGTGGTGTATTTCGGTGGTACTCTTTGCCAATAGAAATATACCGCCCGCAAACAGTATCAAGTCGCGGCCGCTGATGGCAGCCGCCGCGGCAGCATCATGCACACCCATATCGGCAAACACACTTTCAAGCGGTAGGGTAAAGATAGGGGCGGTCAAGCCTATTATCCACGATATAGACAATAGCAAGCCCACACGGAACAGTAAGGCTATCATCAAACCTATGTTCCTCGCTTTTGCTTGTTGATCGGCAGGTAGCCTACCAGCTACAAGCGATATAAATATGATGTTGTCAACGCCCAATATCACTTCCAATATGGCAAGTGTTAAAAGGCTAACCCACGCGCCTGCGGTGGCAAATACCGTAATGTCGTAATCCATAGTTGGGGCAAAAATAATAATGAAAGTATATGACGCTAGCTAAAAGCAAATATTTCAAGAAACCTATGAATTATTAGCATTTGGCTCTGTTTCTTCCCTATACTGACTATATGCAATGGCCGCTGCCAGGCACAAAAGGGCACCCACCACACCTGTTAAACGTAGGCCATAGTCGTTACCAGGGTCCTTGCCATAAAGGGTAAGCATAGCAAATACGGTTACGCCGGCTGTTTGCCCTAACTTTTGGAAGAATGCCCGCATACCGAAGAACATTCCCTCTTTGTTCTCGCCCGTTTCGCGCTGGCTTTGGTGTGCTATATCGGCCACTACGGTAGTGGGTAATATGCCTAAGAAGGCACCCGGCACACCGAAGCTTATCATTAAAACGCTTACTTGCACAATGGGCGATACGGGAAACTTGCCCAAATAAAACACCTCGGCAAATACAAGTGCCACCCCTAAAAACGATAGCACCATCATTTTCTTCTTGCTAAACCTAGTGCCGAACTTTACCACAATAGGATAGAGGATGAGCGTGATAACTACCATTACCAGCATGAACACGGTGCCAAGCCATTCCTCTAGGTTCAGCATGCTTTTAATGTAGTACATCAAGCCTGCTGTTATTATAGCTATGGCCATAAAGTAGCACATGTCTGCCACGGCGAAAATGAGGAAGTTGCGGTTGCGCAGCGCAGTTTTTAGCGACTGCAACAGCGGTTCGGTTACTACCGCTTCTTTACAATATTTCTTCTCATCTATTAAGAAAGAAGGCACAGCCATGCACAGTGCGGCAAATACATTCAAGCCCAATATGCAGTATTGATATGCCTGCAATCTATCTATATGCGGCAGTACGTTTTGCAAGCCACTTGCCATTGCCGGCGAGGCCGCAGATATAAGCACGCCAAACATAAAGCCGATGCTCTGCGCCATGCTTAGGTCAAGCTTTGCCTGTGGTGTTTGCCCTAGCTCTGCCAATAGTGCATTGTAAGGTATAAGGAACATACCAAAGAATAAATAGTACAGTAATTGTATTACTGCCATCCATAAAATGTTGGTGTTAGATGCATAATGGTGCGTAGGGTAGAAAAGCAACACGCAGAACAGCGACATAGGTATAAATGCAAAGCGCATAAAGGGTATGCGTCTGCCTAGCTTGCCCTTATGCTTATCGCTAAGGTGTGCTATTACAGGGTCTATAATGGCATCGAAGGCGCGACCCGCAAATAGAATAATAGAGATGATGTTGAAGATTTGCAATATGGTTATCTGCGGTATCAGGTTCACCATATTGGCATTGGCAGGCGGCAAGTATATATAGCTCAATAACACCGAAATGATGTTCAAGCTAATGCTCCAACCCAATGCACCGAAGCCATAAGCGATATGTATTTTGGTTGGTAGTTTCTGCTGCACCCGTGCAATATAAGCAAAGCCGATTATTCCCCCTCCTGTTTATAGGAGGGGGCTAGGGGGTAGTCGAAGCACGCACTACTTATGCATTCTTACTTCGCTGCCAACTTCTTTATGTCAGGCACTTCCAATATCTGCTTATCGTAGCCCTTTAGCGGGGCGTTTATCATAGCTAGTGCCTGCTCGCGCAGAGTGCTTACCGAATTAGGCGCTACCACCTTTAATACAGGGAACAACCAGTTGATGTATTTATAGAAGGGCTGTGCGTACTTCATGCCCTTGGTAGGCAGCATAAAGCCCGGGCGGAAATTGTACACTTCTCTGAAAGACATTTTCATCAGGTCGTTTTCTACCTTGCCTTTTACGCGTGCCCAAGCTAGGCTGCCCTGCTCGGTGCTATCGGTACTAGCGCCCGATACATAGCAGAACACCATATCGGGGTTGGCATCTACCAGCACCTGTGCTACGGCCATGGTCATGTTATAGGTAAAGTGGTAATACTCTTCCTTGCTTTTACCTAAGCTAGTTATACCCGCGCAGAAGAAACAGGCGTTGTAGCCCGTTAACTGGTCGGCTATAGGCTGTAGATTGAAGAAATTGGCGTGTATCACCTCCTTTAGCTTAGGGTGCGTATAACCGCATGGCTTACGGTTTATTACCAATACCTTTTCTACATCGGGGTGGTTAAGGCATTCTATCAATACCCCTTCGCCTACCATGCCGGTGCTGCCTGTTATTATGGCGCGTAGTTTCTTTGTCATACTCTATTATTCGTTTAAGGCGATATAATATTTTAAATACAAAAATTACGTACCAAGAGGAATACAATTATTTGGCACGGTACTATGGCGTATATCGCATGCTGTTGGTTGGCACGCGTGTTCGTACTGTTTGCATTTTATGCTGACTAAGAAAATCAAAGCTTACTATAAACCCTCATACACCTTCATCGTATTCGCAGCGAAGGCCGTATCAGTCATGGTCATGGCGTGGGCGTAGCCTGCGGTTATCATTTGCTGGCGCAGGGCATCGTTCTTCAATACCTTCAACATACTATCGGCCATTTCATCTATCGATGTTGGATTGATAAGCAATGAGTGCTTGCCCGCAGCTTCTTCTATTGCTCCACCCTTGGTAGCTACTACAGGTGTGTGGCTGAAGAGTGCTTCCAATACTGGCACGCCGAACCCCTCGAACAAACTAGGAAACACAAAGACGCTTGCTTGCTGGTATAGCGCAGGCATATCTTCATTCGTTACAGTACTTACTATATGTACACGCTGCTGCAACTTCTTCTCTGCTATTAAAGCCTGTATTGCTTTTATATTCCCCGTGCTGCCCACTAGTACTAGGTCTTCTTCTACTTCATGCTTTATTTTATCAAAGGCTTGTACTAAAGCTGCTTGGTTTTTGCGCGGATAGAAGGACCCTACATTCAATATGTACTTCTTAGGCAGTTTG
>JAFDYM010000338.1 GCA_018267435.1 Bacteroidota bacterium
AATGTAGGGTTAAACCTATACATGATACCCGCCTACGGTGCCTGGGGGGCTACGGTAGCGACCCTTGTTACACAAGGCCTCGTAGCACTGGCACATATAGTGGTAGCCACCCGCCAGTTCAACTTTAAAATAGAAGCCAAAGAAATACTAAAACTAAGCGCCTATACAATAATTGCCGTAGCGGGCGTTTATGCTGTGCGGTATGTGCCAGTGCATTGGTTTGTACAAATGTGCCTTGGCGGTGTAGTATGTGGCATAGCTATATTGGCTTTGCAAATTATACCTATTAGTGGGCTAATGGCTATTGTCAAGTCGAAGGCTACATCATAAATTATTTTACTTTTACGCGCCTTATAAAAAGCGAGCATGAACAAAGAATTCAATCTAGTTGAAGCAATACGAGTACTGTTAAAGTGGAAGTGGCAGATAGTAGGTGCAACTGCCGCAAGCGCAGTAGTAGCAGCCATATTTGCCCTGTTTATTATGGATGAGTACTACTACTCATGGTCAACCTTTTACCCTACCAACCAGGCCATGACCGACCGTACTACCATATTCAATAGCGAGAGCGCACAGCAATTGGAATACTTTGGTAGCAAGGGCGATATTAACCGCGTGCTTACCATAGCCAACTCTATTCCTATTATACAGTCGGTTATCGATTCTTTCGATTTGCCTAAACACTATGAGGTAGATACTACCAAAAAGTACTGGAGAACTATTGTTCGCAAAAAATTTGAGAAGAACTATTCGGCTATACGCACCGAGCACGATGCGGTTGAAATATCGCTATACGATACCGACCCTAAACTAGCTGCCGAAATAGTAAATACCATAGTGGGTAAAATAGACCGCTTGAACAAGCAGCACATTGCCGATACCAAGCGCAAGGTGTTCAACTTAATAGGTAAGCAAATAGGCGATATGCAGAACGAAATAGGCACTTATAACGATTCGCTTGCCGACCTTGGCGAACAATACAAAATTCGTGTATCGCAAAGCAGCGATGGCGGTACTGTTGTAGACGGTAATAACTATAAGGCAGTACAGCAATACAAATCGATGATGAGCAAGCAAACGGGTATAAGCCGCGAGTTGAACAACTTGGCATCTATACGCGGACAGATGGAAGTAACTTTGGAGAACAACGAGTCTTCGCTATTTGTACTGGAGCAAGCGTTCGCAGCTGACCGTCGCACAAAGCCCGTACGGTGGTTGGTAGTGTTGGTTACTACTTTCATTGTCTTCTTCGTATCTATAATAGGCGTATTGCTTATTGAGCAGATACGCGAAATAAGGGAACAACTGTAAATACCTAAGCCGTGGTAATAAGTACTGATAGGATACAGCAAGGTGCTTTTGCCTTTTTGGGCATTGCTACTATTGCCTGTGTGCTTGCTGCCTTCGGTACCGAACAGTACTACCTGGCTTTGATTCCTTTCGGTTTGCTGGTGGTATACTTAGCGGTTATCAACTTTAAGCTGTTGTACTTTATGCTGCTAGCCAGCATACCCCCTTCAATAGAGTATTACTTCTCATCATCATTAGCTACCGACCTGCCCGATGAGCCATTGATGATAGGCCTGATGCTGGTAACGCTAACCTATTTGGCGTACAACTATAAATCGCTGCCCAAAGGTTTCTTTCTGCATGGGCTACTGCTGGCACTGGGGTTGCATATCTTTTGGATATTCATCAGTGCCATGAATTCGGTTAACAGCTTGGTATCGTACAAGGTGTTCCTTTCTAAAATATGGTACTTCACTTCGTTCACCTTGCTTACGGCTATTGTGGTGCGTACTAAAGAGGATTTGAAGACAGCCTTTTGGTGCATATATATACCACTTACTATATTGATAGCGCAGGTAATAGTACGCCATGCTATGACGGGCTTCTCGTTCGATGAAATAAACGAACCGATGCCGCCCTTCTTTCGCAACCACGTAAACTACGCCGCCATAGTAGCCATTTTCGTTCCCTTTATATGGATGGCGCGCGCTTGGTATGCACCCGGCACTTGGACTAGGAGGCTGCTTACGTTCTCTATCCTATTCTACGTAGTAGCTATTTATCTATCATACACCCGTACTTGCTACATAGCGTTGGCTGCCTTGTTGCCAGCGGCCTTTGTTATCAAGAATAGGTTGATGAAGCCTGCGCTGGTAGTAGCCTTGATAGGCGCGGTGGCACTGGGCAATTACCTATTTACCAATAACAAGTTCTTACAATTTGCGCCCGATTTTAAAGAGACCATTATACACGATGAATTCGGAGAACACCTAACTTCTACCTTCGAGGGTACAGATGTATCGAGCATGGAACGGGTGTACCGCTGGGTAGCTGCCACCCGTATGTGGAAGGATAGACCTGTGTTCGGTTTCGGCCCAGGCAACTTTTATCCTTATTACAAAAAGTACACGCTTAGCAGTTTCGAAACCTATGTAAGCGATAACCCCGAGCGATCTACCACACACAACTACTTCTTGCTTTTGTTATCAGAGCAGGGGATAACAGGCTTGGCTATTTTCATTCTACTTACCATTATCATATTTGTGTATGCCGAAAGCATATACCACCGCGTAAGTAGCCAAGCCGATAAACACATTGTGTTGGGCCTAGGCCTAGTAATGCTAATGGTGTACGTAAACCTTATGCTGAGCGATATGTTGGAATCGGATAAGGTAGGGCCTTTCTTCTACTTCAGCCTTGCCATGCTTGCTTCTATAGATATAAGGAACAGGCTAGGCCAAAGTTTTGAAGCAGACAAATAGCTCCGCTACCCTTTGAGCATTTATTTCCCCAATAGTTTGATTGGCTATTTATTTTAATGATTTTGCTTGTATGCTTTTTAAAAGAATGTGTATCCATAGGCGATATGCAATAACATAATGCGTGCCAGTAAATCAGTAAATTATGTAGGGTATATTTTTGTCTTTTAAAATATAGGTCATCGATTTTAAATTGTGTTTGAGAAAATTGGTCAGATATTTTCAATTGTTGAGCTGAATTAGACCTATAGAATAAATAATGCTCAACGAAAAAACTATTCTGCTGGTAGACGATAGCCGTGCCCTTAAGTTACTTACCAAGCTTTTATTACAGGAACCATATCCCAATATGCAAATAGATGATGTATATGATGGGGTAGAAGCAATGGAATAATTGGATATAGAAGGTAACATACCTGATATTATATTGCTCGACATGAATATGCCGCGTATGAACGGGTATGAATTTCTGCTAGAATACAAGAAGCGCGGCTACCATAACCGCCATACCAAAATATATATGCTTACCACTAGCACGCTAGATAGTGATAGGAAAAAGGTGATGGAAACAGGCTTGGTAAGCGGCTACTTCGAAAAACCTTTAACCGAAAATAATGTCCGTAAGATATATGGTGATATTGTTGTAAGCAGGTAAGCTTACTTAAACCTCAAGGTTAACAAAGTTATGTCATCATCAAAGTCGGTATCTTGCTTAAAGGCTATTACGTGGTCAATCAACTTAGTGTTGAAGTCGGTAAGTGCCAGGCTATGATGCTTGTGCGTGAAAGCCACCAAGCCTTCCACCTCGAACAAGGTACCGTCGTTGTTCATCGCCTCCGATAAACCATCGGTATAATTGATGATCATATCGCCAGGCTTCAATGTTACCTCACCGCTGTTTATTATAGGTAGGTTATCGAACATACCAAGTATAGTACAGCCATTCTCCAACAGTTCTATATTGCCATTGCTGTAAAGTATAGAAGGGTTGTGGCCAGCATTAACGTATGTAAGCTTGCGCGTACGTGTGTTGTATGTGGCTATAAACATGGTAATGAACTTCTCTCCCTTAGTTATCTCGCCCACCTTACTGTTTAGCACATCTGTAAACTGCCTTAGGTCGTACTTGCGTGTAAGCAATATGCGCATGTTGGCCTGAAAGTTCGCCATCAATATGGCGGCAGGTATACCCTTGCCCGATATATCGCTTATACAAAAAGCTATTTCTTCTTCGCTTACCTGTACATAGTCGTAGTAGTCGCCGCCTATGTTTTTGTGCGGCTTGTAGAACGCTGAAGCCTCGATATGTTCATCGTTAGGCAGCTTGTGCGGCACTAGCATATTCTGCATATCGGCAGCTAGCTTCAGCTCCTTCTGCATTACCAACTGGTCTATCTGGGTTTTCACCAGTTTCTTGTTCTCGTTGGCCACTACTATCACGTTGGTAATTGTCTGTATAAACTTCAACTTCTCCTCTTTGGTATCGCGGCCCTCGTTAGTAAAGGCACCTATCAAGCCAAAGCCCACTGGTTCCTTCTTTTGTAATACTGGTATAATGTATTCAAAGCCTTCCAAGGTTTCATCTTGCAGGGCAGCTACAGGCGTTATAAAGTTGAATGGTGTAAACTTTTTAGCTACGTCGTAATTGGTAATTTGTAACGGCAACTCGCCGGCGTTTATGCATATCCAGTTATCGTCGCTTTCGCGTATAAACAGTGCCACCTGTTTTACACCCAACTGTGCACGGATGATGTTTTCGTAAATACGCGCCAATGCCGTTATGGGCATATTGTTGTTTACGGCACGCGTTATCTCTAGCAGGCTATCTATTTGCTGCTGCTTAATAGCCAACAGTTGCTCCGTTTGGCTAAGGCGCTTCTTAAAAAAGTCGAGTTCAGAAAATTGCTGCGTAGACATAGCTCCAAGTTAGCACTTAAATCGGTTTCCAAATAAGGTATACGCTAAATATACCCACAATGTTTAGTTGGCTTGTCCTCTTACATCAAGCGCATCCCGCAGGCCATTGCCCACTAGGTTAAACGCTAACACCAATGCCATAATTGCAAAGCCCGGGAACAATGCCAGGTATGCCTTGTTGGTATCAATAAACCCTTTGTACTCGTTCAACATACTACCCCAACTAGGTGCAGGAGGCTGTATGCCCAGACCAATGTAGCTCAAACCACTTTCTATTAATATAGCGCTGGCAAAGTTGGCGCAGGCTACCACTATTATAGGGCCAATTATGTTAGGTAGAATGTGCAGGAATATGATGCGCGCATTGTTGTAACCCAAGCTGCGCGCTGCGCTTACAAACTCAAGCTCGCGGATGCCCAATACCTGACCGCGCACGATACGTGCCGTATCTACCCACATGGTAAGGCCCACAGCTATAAATATCAGTACCAGTTTGTTTTCTATACGGTCTGCCGCCACTATGTATAAACACATAGCCAAAAGCAAGGTAGGTATGCTCCAAAACACATTAATAACCCACATGATTGCCTCATCTATCCAACCCTTAAAGTAGCCCGCAACTGCACCAAGTGTTATACCTATAAACAGCGAGATAAATACAGATATTAAACCAACAGATAGCGACACGCGCGTGCCTATTATCAACCTGCTGAATATATCGCGGCCAAACTTATCGGTACCTAGTAGGTAGGTGCGCTTTTCTACTTGCTCTTTTTCGAATATCTCTTTCTTCTCCGCAGCACTTTTGCTAGCGTAGCTAGGTCCCAATAATTCGTTCAGCGCTATTTTTTTATCGTCGGCAGCAAATGCCTTCCCCCTATATTCATTATAGAAAACAGTATCGCCTACCAGCTTATAGCTGTTTACAGGTATAGGTTCATAGCCTTTTTTGTAGCCGTTAATGGCACCATCAAAAAAGCCGCTTGGCTCAAAAGTGTCTTTGTTCTTCTTAAGTATAGTTATGCTAAAGCCCGGCTCGTGGGTTTCTAACTGCAATATCTGTTCATTGGCATTTGCCGAGTTATCGGGCGCTACTACGTACGCCAGTATCGAAACAAATACCGACAGTATAATAACGGCCAAGCCGAACATGGCGCTTTTGTTGCGCTTCAGTCGCTTCCAAGCCTTGGCATTAAGAGAGGTGCTTTTTACTTCTTTACTCAATTTTCTAATTCCCTTACTTTACTAGTTCTCTATTTTATCGCCCTTTCCTTCCAGTTGTATTTGCCGGT
>JAFDYM010000339.1 GCA_018267435.1 Bacteroidota bacterium
AACTTATAGTTGCTACTCCACATACATGCGGTATATCTTGTCATCATTGGCAAGCGGTGCATTGCCAGTGTTCGATGAACAGAAATAGATAGAACCATCGGGCGCTTGCGCTACATTGCGCAGGCGCCTGTATTCTCCCTGCAAGGTATCGCTCATCATGCCATTAGACGTACCATTTGCATTTACGCCAAAGCGTATCAAGCGTTCACCTTTAAGCGCGCCCACTACAAATGTATTTTGCCATGCACCCCATTGGCTGCCTTGTATATAAGCAATGCCACTTGGTGCCCAAGTATCGTTGCCGCTTTGGTAGATTGGTTCTTCTAAGGTATCGCTTTGCATACTGCCATACACTAAGGGCCAGCCGTAGTTTCTGCCTGCTATAATGTGGTTTATTTCATCGTGTGCTTGCCAACCATTTTCGCCGCTTGGGCCGTGCTCGGTGGCTATCATTTCGCCTTGTGGGTTCCATGCAAAGCCTTGCACATTGCGGTGTCCGTAGCTCCATACACGGCTGCTAAATGGATTACCTGGTGCAGCATTGCCATCTCTATCTACGCGCAATATCTTACCTGATAATGAATTTATATCCTGCGCATTTTCCTTAACGCTGGCATCGCCAGTACCTATGTATAGGTAACCATCTGGCCCAAAGGCTAGGCCTCCACCATCATGGTATGTAGCATAAGGAATGTTTGCCACTATAATAGCATCTTCAGTTACCGTGCCGCCCATATAGCGTAGCCTTACCACGCGGTTGCTATTGTTAGCCGTTTCGTAAATGTATATGTAGTTGTTGCTGCTGAATTGAGGGTCGATAGCGAGGCCTAATAAGCCACCTTCGCCTTGTGGTATAATGGTGCGCTGAAGCAAAGTCTGTACTTCGGTTTCGCCTTTCTTAATGGTATTCAAGTTGCCATTGCGTTCGCAGAAAACGAAATCGCCATTAGGTAGAAAGCCCATGCCCCAAGGTATGGTTAAATTCTGTGCTACTACATCAATATGTACGCCCGTATTGGCCGCAGGGTCCTTCTTGCAACTGTTAATGCCAAAGGCTACGCTAAGTATAAGTATGATTGAAATGAGATAACGCATAAGGTAAAATTATGGCGCTAGAAAAATGGAACTGCTAGGGTTTTATGCTATTCTACCCCTACAAATTGCTTGCGGTAGGCTTCTACATCTAGGTTCACCTTTACAGCTGCCAGTAGAAATTTGTAACCATTGGCGTGTTCTTTCAAGCCCGCAAATTGGGTTACGTTCATCATGGTTTGGTAGTATGCTTTTTTCAACTGTAACATAATAGCTGTATTTATTAGCTATACGAAATAAAACAGCGTACCGTTGCTTTAAAAGGCAAGAAATAGCGAAAAGTGTGGAATAGCTTACTCGTTGGCTGAAAAACTAGGCGGCCATGTCTTCCTTATGCGCACCCACGTTCACGTCTTTTACCCAATCTACATCGGCAGTAGCCGCAGCTAGCACCACAGGTTGCCCCAAATAGTCGAGGCGCTTGGCGGGGTAAATGTGCGCTTCTATCAGGTAGGCTAACAGAGACTCGCGGTTAAGCGATGGGTGGATGTTTGGCTCCAAGTGTTCGTGATGGTAGGCTGGCACCAAGCTCCAATGCAAGTTGGGTTTCATGTGGTGTGCGCCGTGGTAACCATTGTTGAACAACAGGTAGTTTAACAACTTGCCCTTAAAGTTGCGGCTGTGGTTGTAAGGGTGCTCTTGGTCGCAGCCATCGTGCTGAAAGTAGTTGGTACCTACTATGCCCCAAGCGGCATACTGGTGCGGTATCAATACAAATAATACAGCGCATTTCCAGTTTACAAAAAGCAGTACCACTTTTACGCCAATTACCAATGCCATTTCAAGCAGGTATTGCCTAAACCAATCGGGCCTTTCTTTGCGCATAACCGAGGCAAAGCGCAGTTCGCCTTTCAGTATATCGCCGCTCATTAAAAAGAAAAAGAATAGCTGGTTGAAGAGGTTGATTTTGAAACGCGCCTTGCTGGTGCGTATGCTGTCTTTATCGCTCTGCGTGTACTTGTGGTGGCTAAAGTTGTGCCCTGGCACATAGGCGCTGGTACTATGCCCGTATGTGAACGACAGCACTATCTGCATCACCTTGTTCATCCAGCGCTTTTTGAAAATAGGCGCGTGGATGGTGTTGTGTACTATAACGGCGCACATAAAGCTAACGATGCAGTTCAACACTACCCAAAACACAATTTGGCCTCTGCCCATTTGCGGCCACAAAAACCACGGCAGCGCCGCCACTACAAAGTATAGCGCTACTACAAACAATGTTCTTCTATCGGCTGTATAACGAAGCATAGCCGCGAATGTAACCTATTTGTGTTGTATGTATTAAAACTTAACGAATTGGAAGAAGCGCCTACGTTTGAGGTACTCCATATCTGCTTCCATAGCATAAGCCTCGCGCTCAAAAATTATCTCCCGATATGCTCTGTAGTGCGCACGGTATTTAACAAGGTTGAATAGGTAGTTGATGAGGTACACTAGGTAGAACAACACAATGCCCATTTCCAACTGCTGGCGGTGGTGTATGCGCTCGTGGTTGATGAGCACTGCATCGTGCCGCATCTCCTTCTTCTTAACAAGAATAAAAGGCCACAGGGCCATGGCGCTGTAAGGCACTAGGCGTGTAACCAGTATCATGTTAGAAGGTACGGTTTATAGCTATTACCCAGCGGAAGTCGAAGTGCTTTTGACTGGCAGCGGGTGCATGGCTAATGAAAAACGGTACATCGAAACGGAAAGTAAGCGGCTTAATGTTTTGCAGCACGCCCCACTTCTTTATCGTCCACGCTATACCGGCACCGGCATCTACGCGGAAGTTAGAAAACTGCTGTTTGTTATTGGTGTTGATGTAAGTAATAGCGCCTGCATCGGCAAACAAGTATGTGTTCAAGCTAAACAGCTCGCGTAGCTTCGCCTTCTTCACTTTTACTATGCGGTTAAAGTCAATCTCTGCGTTTATGCTTGCACCCGATGGACCTTTATAGGCAGGTAATACTACGCCGTTCTTGTCAGTTTCAGGCAACAAGTAACCAGAGTAGCCGCGCATGTTCAAACCACCTGCAAAGTGCAAATTGCCTGGTACATCGCGGTAGCGGCTAGCCCAGCTTTGCGGCACAAAACCCGCAGCGCGGTAGTACTTGCTTTCCATCATTTCCTCTGGGTTGCCACCTGCAAAGTATAGCGCGCTTTCGCTCGGCAAATCTTTACCTGTACCGAACCTGCCATACACGCGCGTGCGGAAGTCCAACTTCCATACACTGGCCTTCAATACCGATGTTAATTCGAAATAGTGATAATCGAACGAAGAAGTAAGCATACCCGAACGCAAGTGACCCGTGATGTAGCCATTGAATTTCTCCTTTTGATAAGTATAGGTAGCCGTTAGGTTCAACGATGCATTGAACTTCTTATCGGTGGTCCATATTGTAGTCCATTCGTTAGGGTAAAGCAGGTAGTTGCGCCACTCTTCGCGGTTACGCGTAAATGCCTTTATGTGGAAGTCTAGACTAACATTCTGCGGTAGCTGTTTGGTTATCCCCGTCTTGTACATTTCGTAGCCATCCAACCAGCGGCTTTGGAAATAGAACGTTGATTTAGGAAACACCTTATCTATAGCTGTTGAGTAGCTGAATATGTACGACACCCAACCCGCTTGCTTGCGCATAGCTTTATCAAAGTAGTATCGCTCGCCGCCTTGTAGTAAGTGCGTGTTGGCCCAAATAGTAAAAGAAAAGTTATGCTTTACGTTCATGTAGTTTCCTTCCATGTGGAAGCCCAATTTTACACCATCATAAGCGTTCCACCATATATCGGGGCGCATCCACAAGCGGTACTTGCGCCATGTAGGGTAAGGGTATATGTGCGAATCGAAACGTACCTCTACATTATCGCGCTTGCGGTTGTTCAGCATGTTGATGTCCGCCAATCTTTCGCTCGGGTCTATGATGATATTCTTGATGCCGCCCGGTATGTTTACTGTGGCAGTATAGGTAGGCTGTAGTTTATCCCAACCGTACCACTTAGTAAGGGTTGTAGGGTGTACGCCGCTATCGCCCGTAGCGCTCTTTTCAAACCACGTATTTGGTATGTAGAAATCATACACAGAATCGTTCTTCGCAACCACGCGCAGGTCTATCGGCATCTGCATGCGCCCTTTACGTTTCAGCGTTATTTCAAACTGGTCTTTCAGTTCTGTTTTGCGCACCTTCTTTATGCTGTAGTCAATGTTCTTGGTGGTCTCCATCCATTCATCGAAGAACCAGTTTAAGTCGGCGTGTGTAAACTGCGATATGCTGTTGCGGAAGTCCTCAGGGTATGGGTGTGCAAACTTCCATTGTGCTACATAATTTTTCATAGCAAGGCTAAATAGTGAGTCGCCCAGCACATACTGCAAGTTGTAAAGCATGGTAGCAGTTTTGGCATATACGTGCCTGTAGCCACCGCCTTGACCAAGTGCACCGTTAAAGCCATCGCTATGCGTGTTCAAGCTAGCATCGTTATAGATGATAGCATCGCTCAAGTAGCTGATGTAGCACCTGCTGTCGCGCACATCGGTGGTTTCCATAAACTTCTTTAGGTACTTGTTCTTACTTGTAAAATCGTACGGCACGGTGTCGCCATCTATCTTCTCCATACCCCATGCGGTAAGGAACTGCGTAAAGCCTTCGTCCATCATGGCGCGGTAGGCTTCGTTGCTACCCACCATACCGTAGAACCAGTTGTGGCCAACCTCGTGTACCAATAAGCCGCGATAGTTTTTATCTCTTCCACCATCAAGCGTTAGCATCGGGTACTCCATACCATCGGCAGCATCTGCCACTACAATTTTCGGATATTCAAACACGCCAAAGTCTCTGCTGAAAACGGTTATAATTTTGGCAAGAAAATCAGCGCTGTTCTGCCAACCTGTAGCGTGTGGCTCCTGTACTATACCCACACAGCGCACACCCGCACCATTGGCGCGACCAGGATAAATAATCGTATCGTGTATGCGGTAAGTAGGGTCGGCAGTAAAGGCAAAATCGTGCACGTTCTCTGCATGGTAAATCCATGTCTTTGTTTCGCCGCGCTTGTACTTGGTTATCACGCTCGGCTTCTCATCCCAAGGTTTATCTTTAAAGTTGTAGATATCCAACTTCGCCTTCAAAGTATCGGGAAGCACTGTGCTTTCATTCTGCAATACGCCTGTGGCTTCTACCACAAAATTAGATGCAAAAGTTAGCTGCACATCAAAGGTGCCGAAGTCGCCATAAAACTCGCGGCCAAGATGTTGGTCGGTGTTCCAACCCGCCTTGCGGTCGTACACACATATCTTCGGATACCACTGGCAACCGTTGTAGTGCTTATAGCCCCATGCACCATACTTCTTCATGCGGCGGCGCACGCTGCCATTATCATAATATGTTCTAAACTTAATATTGAAGGTAGTAGCCGTATGTGGCAGTAAGGGCTTGTCGAGGTAGATGCGCACTACGGTATTGTCGTACTGCGTTTTCAGTGTGTTGCCATTGGCGGTTATCTCATCAAGCGTTATGCCTAGGCGTGCGCTTTCGTATTTGCCGTAGTGCGGATGCACGTCATTTTCTTGGTGCAGCTTATCTAAATACGAGCCTGGCTGATAAGCATTTTGGTATAGGTTGAAGTAAACAAAATACAAGGTGTCGGGCGAGTTGTTGGTGTAAGTCAACTCCTCATAACCTGTTATCACATCGCTTACCTCATCTATGTTAGCCTTTATTTTGTAAGCTACATCTTGCTGCCAGTAGCCCTCGTAGGGCGGACGGTTTTTCCAGTAGTGCGGATTGCTGCGGCTTTGGAAATTATCGGCAGGGCCAGAATCGGAATAGCTCTGCGCATATACACTTGCAACACATAATATGGCTACTAAAAAGAAGTATAACTTTTTCATCTATTTTAAATCCTTCGCTTTTATAAATTTGAACGCTTAAACCAGTCCTCTTGTCTACTACCAACCAAAACGAACTACTATACCGCATTGCCCTTAGCATGGTGCCGAACATTGGCAGCATCCTCATTAAAAACCTGATAGCGTATAGCGGTTCAGCCGAGGAGGTGTTTAAAGCATCGAAGGCGAAGTTGCTGAAAATTCCGTTAGTAGGCGAAGAGCGCGCCGAAGCAATTGTTAAGGCAGATGTAATGGGCAAGGCCGAGGAGGAACTGAAGTACATAACCGATAACGGCATACAGCCTATATTCTTTACCGATACAGCATACCCAGAGCGCTTAAAGCAGTGCCTAGACGCGCCTGCATTGATGTACTTTAACGGCAATGCAAACCTGAACCACCCTAAGATAATAGCCGTGGTGGGCACGCGCCGCGCTACCGACTATGGCAAGGATGCTACTAAGCGTTTGATTAAAGACCTTGCGCCTTATAATCCGCTTATCATTAGTGGGCTTGCCTATGGTATAGATATAGCGGCGCATAATGCCGCGCTAGAGAACAACCTGCCCACCATAGCTGTGCTAGGTGGTAGCCTGAAAGAAATATATCCGCAGCAACACATTAAAGCTGCCAAGCAGATGATGACTAACGGCGGCCTATTGAGCGAATACACCACCTTCGATGAAATGCACCCGAAGAACTTCCCCGAGCGTAACCGCATAGTGGCTGGTATGTGCGATGCGCTGATAATAGTGGAAAGCACCGTAGACGGCGGCGCGGTGATAACTGCCAACCTAGCGCACGGCTATAACCGCGATGTGTTTGCCGTGCCCGGCAGAAGCTTAGATAAGGCCAGCGCAGGCTGCAACATGCTGATAAAAGGCAACAAGGCCGCGCTGATAGAAACAGGTAATGACTTGATAGATGCCATGATGTGGGAAGAGAATGCCAACACCAAACCGCGCAAGCAAGCACAGCGTGAATTGTTCCTTAGCTTGAACGATGAAGAGCAGCGCATATATGATTTGCTAAACGAAAAAGGCGAACTGGAAATAGATGTGCTGACCATAGCCAGCGGCCTTAGCAGTGGCACCCTTGCTAGTACATTGCTAGAAATGGAAATGAATAGTTTGATAGTGTCGCTGCCAGGGAAAAGGTATAGGTTGAGTTAGATTGCCATTGGAACGCGGATGACACGGATAACACAGATGAACGCAGATAAGGAATGAATGCTAGAGTAAAACTGTTCTTCAAATAATTGCCTACCGCCTAACGAATCCAACCACTATCGTTATATAATTTTGTTAAGCATGCAACCATTTTGTTTGTGGGTAATTGCAACGCATGATGTGTGTTTTATATCAATAATAGCAAACACACATTTATGAAAATAGCTTACTTATTTTTCGCGGTCCTACTTATAGTAGCAGGCTGTGCTAAGGAAAAAGACATTGACAAACAACTAAGCTCAACAGTAAAAAGAACGGGCTTAGCAGCCGTTGCTAATGCCGATGCACAGACCTATGTGGTAATGGTAGTAGGGAATGATACTATTGTATTGCAAGACACCGATAAGGATTCCGTAATAATTAAAAGCGGGAAAGGTATGACGTTTCCTTTTCAGTACTACGATTACACGTTCAATCAAGTAATTAGTAAGGCTCCAAGTAAAAAGTTTTCCAGCTTTGCTCTTCATTTCGATCAATATACATCTAAGCAAACGCCAAGCCCCGGATGCGGAATACTTGATACACTTATTAAAATGGGTGTAAATAATATTAGGACCAGCAATAGTAATTTCGCCTGTATACTAAGTATAACAGACAGGGAAGGATCGATGGGTATTGTACGAAATACCTATGAACCTTGCGTTGAAGTAACAAGCATTGAGAATCTGTCTGGTTGTAAGGTACGCGTACAGGGTAAAATAAGTAATCTGAATCTTTACAATGATATATGCGGACCTGTCCCTGTATTCACAATCAAGCAGGCCGTATTTCAGCAAGATTTTGTTTGGGAGTACTAGCATTAAAATGCCCATCTACCTCAAAGGTAGATGGGCAATATTTTAAAGTGTTGAATATTTCTACGCTTCCGTCTTCTCCTTCAATAACTTCTGCATGGCCTGCATTTCATCGCGGTATTTGGCAGCGCTTAGGAAGTCAGTATCCTTCGATGCTTCTAACATCTTTTTGCGCGTAGCTTCTATAGCTTTGTGTAACTGCTCGGCGGTCATGTATTGTAACACTGGCTCTGCTGCTACGCTTACTTCGTCTTCCATTTCTACATAAGCATCTGGAGCAGCGCGGCGTATTTCCAACACCGAGGTTTGCTTCATTATCTCTTCGCGGCTCTTGAATACCGTAGTAGGTGTTATGCCATTTTCTTCATTGTATTTAATCTGCTTCTCGCGGCGGCGGGTAGTTTCATCAATGGTCTGCTGCATGCTGTCGGTTATCTTATCGGCATACATTATTACCATACCGTTGCTGTTACGCGCAGCACGGCCCGATACCTGTATCAAGCTGCGGCGGTTACGTAAAAAGCCCTCCTTATCTGCATCGAGAATGGCTACTAAAGATACCTCTGGCAAGTCCAAGCCCTCGCGCAATAAGTTCACACCTATCAGCACATCAAACTTACCCAAGCGCAAGTCGCGGATAATTTCTATTCGGTCAAGCGTTACTACCTCGCTGTGTATGTAGCGGCACTTTACGCCTACGCGGCTTAGGTACTTATCCAGTTCCTCTGCCATGCGCTTAGTCAATGTAGTTACCAGGCAGCGCTCGCCCTTCTTCACGCGCTCGTCTATCTCTTCTAGTAGGTCATCTATTTGGTTAATGCTTGGGCGTACCTCGATAGGCGGATCTAACAAACCAGTAGGGCGCACCACTTGTTCTACAAAAGCACCTTCTGTCATTTCCATTTCATAGTCGCCAGGGGTGGCACTTACAAATATGGTCTGACCAACCTTTTGGCTAAACTCATTAAAGTTCAAAGGTCTGTTATCAAGTGCTGACGGCAAACGGAAGCCATATTCTACCAAGTTCATTTTGCGGCTTCTATCGCCACCATACATACCACCTATTTGTGGCACAGTTACGTGGCTCTCATCTATTACTAGCAAGAAGTCATCGGGGAAGTAATCTAACAAACAATAAGGCCTAGTGCCCTTCGGGCGGCCATCTAAAAAACGTGAGTAATTCTCTATACCCGAGCAGTAGCCAAGCTCGCGCATCATCTCCATATCAAACTCCACACGTTCCTTTATACGCGCGGCTTCTATATGCTTGCCTATGCTTTTAAAGTATTCTATCTGCGAGGTCATTTCCTCGCGTATCATATCCAATACGTGCAGCAACTTATCCTTCGGTGTTACATACATATTGGCAGGAAAAATCGCCACGTTCTTCAAGTTGGCTAGGGTACGTCCATTGCTGGGTTCAAAGCTCTGTATCTCTTCTATTTCATCGCCGAAGAAAGTAATACGGTAGGCATAGTCAACATAAGGCAAAGCTACCTCTACGGTATCGCCTTTTACGCGGAAGGTACCACGGTGCAAATCGTTATCGCTGCGCGAATAAAGGCTATCTACCAAGTGATGCAATAACCCATTGCGCGATATGGCTTGACCCGTACTGATGCGGATGATACCGCCCTCATAGTCCATAGGGTTACCCATACCATATATGCAACTTACCGATGCTACTACTATAATATCCTTACGGCCCGAAAGCAGCGAAGCAGTAGTGCTCAATCGCAGCTTTTCTATCTCTTCGTTTATCGATAAATCTTTCTCAATGTATGTGCCGCTGCTTACTATGTATGCCTCTGGTTGATAGTAGTCGTAGTACGATACAAAGTACTCCACCGCATTATCGGGGAAGAACTGTTTGAACTCGCCATATAACTGCGATACCAGCGTTTTATTATGCGTAAGTATAAGCGTAGGCCTTTGCACCTGCTGTATTACATTGGCGGTAGTAAAGGTTTTACCACTACCCGTTACGCCAAGCAGCACTTGGTGCTGGTCGCCGTTTTTAACGCCTTCCACCAATTGTTTTATCGCCTCGGGTTGGTCGCCGCTGGGCTGGTACTTTGTTGTTAGTTTGAATTCCATCAATCGGTGAATTTCGGGTATAAACGGACGAAATCCAAATACCTTTCGCATTAAGAATAGCGCGGAATGGGAATTAAACTATTTTTGGCATAGCATACCGAACTGATGAAGTACAAGCATATTTTTTTCGACCTTGACCATACCCTGTGGGACTTTGAAACCAATTCCGTTAACGCGCTAAAGCAGCTATACGAAACGGAAAAGCTGTTAGAGAAGGGCATCGTCAACTTCGATAATTTTCATCGCCGATACAAGTATATCAACGACCGCTACTGGGCGAAGTACCACCACGGCCATGCCACCAAGGCACAGGTGCGTGTCAATCGCTTTTTAGATGCGCTACATGAGTTTGGCGTAAAGGATGCCGACCTGGCCGAGCGTATGGCGCAAGGCTATTTAGACATTAGCCCGAAGTTGAATGCGCTCTTTCCTGATACGGTCGAGGTGCTGCAATATCTACAAAGCAAATACACGCTGCATCTTATTACGAATGGCTTTGCCGAGGTGCAGTGGATAAAGCTGGAGCACAGCGGCCTACGTCCATTTTTCGAGCACATTGTAATATCGGAAGAGGTGGGCACACAGAAACCCAACAAGGAAATTTTCGAGATAGCCATGCAGCGCGCCAACACAGTGGTAGATGCCTGCATAATGATAGGCGACAACTTCAATACCGATATCCTCGGCGCCAAAAACGCCGGCATGGACCAAATCTTCTTCAACCCTAAAAAAGACCGCGTGCGCGACACAGTAACGCACGTAATAACAGAGCTGAAGGAGTTGAAGGAAATACTATAATCTAGACGTTAGACATTAGATACTAGACGATAGATAGAGCGTTTTTTTTGTCACAGTTTCTCGAGCAGCAAGATTTTTGCGGCTCTACATAGTCTTACCATTAAACTATTCAGCTTGTCACTAAACGGTTCCCCCTCTATTACTTGTAAGAGAGGGGGGTAGGGGGTGAGTTTTTATTTGGCGCGGTACTGTTGCGTCTTGCGCGTACTGTTGGTTCCCACGGGCGCTCTACTGTAGGCAATCTACTCCTGGGAAAATATTGTATATCATCCCTACGGGATTCAATGAATTTTGTTTGTGTGTTGCTACCAATATATCGTCCCTAGCGGGACTTATAGAAGAATGCCGTAGGCATGATATATTGGTAGGAAACCATTCATGAGAAAATTGTAATCCCGATACAGATGCTACTCCACAATAAACCTACCCGTATAGCTCTTCGCGCTGCTCTGCAATCGGTAATAATACATGCCCGTACCATGTCCCTTCACGTCTATGGTTTCGCAGGGCTTGTTTAACGTGGCATTGTAAATTTGTTGCCCTAGTTGGTTATATATGTACAATGTGCCTTGGGCTTCTTCTGCACAAATATTTACTTGTCCGCTGCTAGGGTTAGGGTATACTTTTAAGCTATGCGTTACAATATCATTAATACCTACAAACGCTGCACTGCAAGTGTCTATGTGTAGTGTATCTGCCTGTAAACTATAACGCAGTTGGGTAGATGCTAATGGCTGCGGGCAAATGCCCCTGTTCTTGATAAAGGTAACTGCTGCTACGCCTAACTTATTATTAACGGGGTACTGACTACCTACGTCGTGCGCTGCATTTTCTACTAGGTATAGTTCGTAGTTCATATCTAGCTCGCACATACGCTTGGCAACCGACTCGCTGCCATGCCACCAGTAGTTGCTGCCAACATTAGTACACTCTCCAAACGGACCCGTTTGGTATGGCACAATAGGGTCGATAGTACCATGTGCCAAAAAGATAGGTGTATTTTCATTTGCATCTATTAAGTGCAGCGGTGTTCCATGTGCATTGTCCGTCATAGCCCCTGCGAAAGATAGTATGCCTGCTAGCCTATGCCTTGGTGCCAATGGCGGTAGCATCGCGCTATCTGGGTAGAACTGCTCGCGCTCAGTAAATGCAGCGTGCAGCACCGTAATGGCCCCTGCGCTTGCGCCATATAGGTATATCTGGTTGGTGTCTACAGTAGGGAATAATTCAGGATGCTTGAAGATGTAATCAACGGCACTGCGGCAATCGGCTGCGGCGCGGTAGGCAGCGTTGTTCAAGTGCTGCGATACAGTAGGCGTAATGGTATTGCAATACGCCGAGCCAGGGTTGCCAATAGCCATCGAGAAATTAAACTCGTTCATTACCCCAAAGCCTGTTCTATAATCTAACGATGCGGTGGCAAAGCCAAGGTTAGGGAAGATAGCCGCAAATTGGTTAAACATACTTAGGTACGCCTGGGTAGATAGCCCCGGCCCCATGCTATCGCTTACAAAGCCGCCGCCGTGTACACCTATCACCAAGGGGCGCTTAGTAAAGGGCAGTATATCGTTTACAGGCACGGCCATCTTCAGCTTTACTTGAAACGGATAGTTGTAATAGCTGTTCACCGTATCGGTGTATACCGTAAAGCGATCTATGGGCTGCGGTGCGGTGCCGAACAGAAAGGAGTTAGGTACATCGCAATAGCCTTGGGCCCTAGTAAACAAGCTAGCTATTGCAAATGCGAATATCAGGGGTAAACGTGCCTTCATATAAACGAATATACGTATCCTAAATGGCTTGCTGAAATACTTTATTTAGAATCATTCTACACAAACCCTTGTTTTTATGACTTCCAATTATATTTTTGCCCTGTCAATTAATTAGAACCATTCTAAACAACCGAAGCCGTACATGAAAAAAGTATTATTTCCTGCCGTGGTACTTGCCACTATGTTACTAGCACAATCGTGCAAAAAGGACGACACAAGCAAAGACTACGACGTACCAACTACTTATAACTTTGATAACGTAGACTATAGCGGCCAAACCACCCGCCTAGCCATGATAAGCGAGCTGGTAACTGCCGTACGTGCAGGCAGCACTGGTGCTACATTGAACGCCCAACAGCTAAAGGATATGTACAGCAACACGGGCAACCCTTTCTCGAACGATACATTGAACACATCGGGCAAGCAGCTAAAGGATAAAACCTTTGCCGCCGACCAAGCTACCATAGAAAGCTGGATAGATGCAGCTGCCGTAGCTAGCCAATCAGGAGCAACTGCGGCTAACGGTACTGCAGGTATAGCTACCAGCGGCACTAAAGCCTATTTGCTTGATGCTAACGGCATGGAGTACAAAGAAGCAGTAGAAAAAGGCCTACAGGGTGCTTTGATATACTATCAAATAACAGCAGTTTACCTAGGCGAAGACAAGATAGGCCCACAAGTAGCATTGGCTGACCGCCAGCACCATTGGGATGAAGCTTTCGGCTACTTTGGTGTGCCAAAAGATTACCCAACCAATACCACAGGCTTGCTACACGTTGGTAAGTATGCTAATGATAGGAACGCGCTGCTAGGCAATGCTACTGCTGTTATGAATGCATTTTTGAAAGGCCGTGCAGCCCTTAACAATGGCGACGAAGCAACTGTAACTGAGCAAGTAGCTATAATACGCGATAACGTAGAGCGCGGCGTAGCAGGTACTGCCGTACACTATATAAACGGTGCCTTGCAAAATGTAAGCGACCCTGCCGTATTTAGCCACAATATGTCGGAAGGTTATTTCTTGATAAAATCATTGAAGTATAACCCAACCAAAAAGGCTACCGATGCACAGATAAACACCTTGCTTGATTACTTTGCTGGTAACTTCTATAACGTAACTACTACCGACCTACAAGCTGCTAAAAACTTGTTGAGCACTATCTACGGTTTCGATTCAGTAAAAGACCAACTATAATACTTTGAAACAGTTGAAGCACATATCGGTATTTGCCTTGCTAGCCTTGGCTTTGTACGGCTGCAAGCCTGAAAAGAAGGACAGCTATAACCAAGAGGCCATGTTGACTAACATAGCCACAAACGTAATAGTGCCCGCGCATCAGCAATTCAGCACTGCGGCGCAGGCGCTAAAGCAAAAGAGCGATGCTTTCAGCAATGCCCCATCTACCCAAAGCCTAGATGAATTAAAGGCTGCTTTTGTAACTGCATATGCAGCATACATGGCTGTAGAAACCTACGACTTTAACCCTAGCCTTGGCGTTCGCAACTTGAATGTGTTTGCTACCGATACGGCACAAATAAACTCGAACATTGCTACAGGTAGCTATAACCTAGAGGCGGCCTTAAACATACGTGCCAAAGGTTTCCCTGCTATAGATTACCTGTTGTACAGCCAAGATGCGGGCACTACCCTCAATGCTTTTTTGGTAAACAATGCCGCTAACCGCAAACAGTATTTAACTGATGTGGTAAACGACATAAGCACAGTAGCTAGCACAGCAGCAACTGCATGGGCTGACTATAAAAGCCAGTTTGCCGCAGCTACGGGTACCGATGTGGGCAGCAGTGTAGGTATGCTGGTGAACGATGTAGCCTTTTCAGCCGAAAGATGCAGGCGCGAACGTGTAGGCAATGCATTGGGCTATGTAGGTTTTATATCGTCGGGCAGCTTGTATCCTTATAGTTTAGAGGCTTCGTACAGCACACAGTCGAAGGCCTTATTGATAGCCAACTTGCAGCAGCTAAAAGCACTGTACGAAGGTGGCGCAGGCGAAGGCTTCGATGACTACCTAGCTAGTATAAATGCTGAGTACGATGGTCAGCCTTTGAGCACAGCTATATCTACCCAGTTTGATGTAGCTATAGCAAAAGCCAATGCCGTACCGGTTGATTTTGCAGCAGCACTAAATAGCAACAAGCCCGCTATGGAGGAGTTGTTTTTAGAGCTGAAAAAGCTTACCGTAATGCTAAAAGTAGACATGAGTTCGCAGCTAGGCGTGGTGATAAACTACAGCGATAACGATGGCGATTAATCTTTTTAAATAGTCAGCACAAATGCAGGGGGCTTCAGATAATGTTCTGTGGCCCCTTTTTTATTGAGAAAAATCAATTTGGATTTATTCTAAATAACCCTTGCAATACCCGGCATAGGGCTTAAATTCGCGCACGTTTAGAATCATTCTAAAAACAGGGTTTTGCTTCAAATACAGAAAAATACCACATGGCTAGGCAAGCTAAGTGCGCAAACATCAATTGCGCCTTTAGTAGTGTTCCGCATAGCTTTTGGCATCATGATGTTTGCCGCCACCTTGCGCTTTGTAAGCAAGGGCTGGGTAGATACCCTGTTTGTACAGCCTAGCTACTTCTTCACCTTTTATGGTTTTGAATGGATTAAGCCGCTTAGCGCCAATGGCATGTATACTGTGTTCGGCATTATGATGTTGTGCAGCATATTGATAGCTACAGGGCTTTTATATCGAGTAGCTGCTATCGTCTTTTTTCTGCTTTTTACTTACGTAGAGTTGATAGACAAAACCAATTATCTCAACCACTATTATTTCATCAGCATTATGGCGGGCATACTGTGCTTGCTACCTGCCAACAAAGCATTCTCCCTTGATGTAAAACTGGGCTTAGCCAAGACAGTTACCACAGTACCTACATGGGCCATCTTCGCCTTGCAACTGCAAATGGCTATGGTTTATTTTTTTGCAGGTATAAGCAAAATAAATCCAGATTGGCTGCTGAACGCCATGCCCCTGCGTATATGGCTACCCGCCAAGGCCGATGTGCCTATAATAGGCGCATGGTTAACCGAACAGTGGGTGGCTTATGCCTTCTGCTGGATAGGTATGTTGTTCGATGTGTTTGTTGCCTTCTTTTTGTTCAACAAAAGAACGGTGTGGTATGCTTATGCAGTAGTGGTGGTGTTCCATGTGTTGACTGCCATACTGTTCCCCGGCATAGGTATGTTCCCTTTCATAATGATAGTGTGCGCTACTATCTTTTTGCCTGCTGTTTTCCATGAAAGGCTTATTGGTATATCTGCAACAGCGAGTGCATCATCTGCTACAACAAAAGCATCGTGGTTGAGTCAAGCTACATTGACGCTATTGGTACTTCACTTTAGCATACAGGCTGTGCTGCCGTTCCGCTATATGCTTTACCCTGGCAAGTTGTTCTATACCGAGCAGGGCTACCGCTTTAGCTGGCGCGTTATGCTGATGGAGAAAGTGGGCTACACCATTTTTAACGTGCGCGATGCTGCTACGGGCAAAAGTGTAGAGGTGAACAACAGGCAGTTTCTTAGCCTACAACAAGAAAAACAAATGAGCACGCAGCCCGATATGATATTGCAGTTTGCGCAGCATTTGAAAGAAGTATGTGGCAAAGAGATGCAGAACCCAGAGGTGTATGCTGAGGCTTATGTAACTATCAATGGCCGCAGCAGCCGCTTGCTAATAGACCCGAAGGTGAACCTTGCCGCCGAGCAAGATGGATTTGCAAACAAAAAATGGATATTGGCACAGGCAGATAAATGAAGCAGCTATTTCTATACTTCTTACTGCTTGTAAGCCTTGGCACTATAGCGCAAACCTATAGCGTAAGTGGCCGTGTGTACGATAGCGAAACCGGTAAACCTGCGAAGAACGTAAGCGTAACGCTAGAAAAGCTGACCAACAAAACGGCTACAGATAGCACAGGTTACTATAAGTTGGAGAACATAGCACCGGGCACGCATAAGATTATCTTCCGCAATATGTTGTACGATAGAAATGCAGTGGCGTTTACTATTAGCAACAAGAACGAAGTGTTGGAAGATGTAAAGATAGCACCTACCGTAAAGCAGCTAGGCGAGGTAGTGGTGAAGGAAGACAATACAGGCTTTGGTGTTACAAGGTTAAAGTCGGTAAGCGAGGCTGCGATATACGAAGGCAAGAAGAACGAGGTGCTGGTAATAGACCAAATGAACATTAACCTTGCCGCCAACGTAAGCCGACAGATATTTGCTAAAGTACCCGGCATAAACATATACGAAAGCGATGCGGCAGGTTTACAATTAGGCGTAGCTACGCGCGGCCTCGACCCTAACCGTACCTCTAACTTCAATACTAGGCAGAATGGATATGACATGGCTGCCGATGCATTGGGCTACCCTGAAAGCTACTACGTGCCACCTGGCGATGCAGTTGAGCGCATAGAGGTAGTGCGTGGTGCAGCATCCTTACAGTATGGCCCGCAGTTTGGCGGTATGTTGAACTATGTATTGCACAAAGCACCTGCCGATAAAAAGATAGAGTGGACCTCGCAAACTTCTTTCGGTGCGTACAAAATGATAAGCACCTACAACAGCCTTGGCGGTGCCATTAAGCGCTTTAACTATTACGGTTATTACAACTATAAGCAAGGCAGCAGTTGGCGCAAGTATGGCGATTATAAATTGCACACGGCATTCGCATCGTTGGGTTATCAAATCACTGAGAAGCTGAGTATTAATGGTCAGTACACCTACTCGCACTACTTGGCGCAGCAGCCGGGTGGATTGACAGATGCACAATTTGATAATGACCCTAAACAAGCACTGCGTACCCGCAACTGGTTTAGCAGTACATGGAATATATTGGCATTGAATCTAAACTATAAGCACAATGCTTACCATTTGTTCAACTTCCGCACTTGGGGCTTTTTAGGTAGCCGCGATGCGGTGGGTTACCTAGGTCCTGCCAATAGGTTCGACGATACAACCAGTGCGCGCGACCTGATAAAAGACAAGTACAAAAACTTTGGTGCCGAGGCGCGCTACGTATGGAAATACTACTTAGGCAAAAGCATATCATCTTTATTAGTAGGTGCACGTATTTATAAGGGCGAAACGAACAAGATACAAGGCTTCGGTAGCAATGGCAAGGATGCCAATTTTGAGTTTACGAATGATAGCTTGATAAGCAGCGATTTCATTTTTCCGGGTACCAACTTTGCCTTCTTTACCGAGAATGTATTCAACATAAAGAATAAGGTGAAGATAGTGCCCGGCCTACGCTACGAGCACATATTTACCAAAAGCAAAGGCTATTACAGAACAGTGGTAAACAACGAGGTGCTGCCTGCCGTTACCAATGAGCAAAGGCAGTTTGGCCGCAACTTTGTATTGCTGGGTTTAGGTGTAAGCTATAATGTGTGGAAGAACACAGAGCTATACGCCAACTTCTCGCAGAACTACCGCGGCATAACCTTTACCGATATGCGTGTAATACGCACCAGCCAAATAGTTGACCCAAATCTGCGCGACGAGAATGGCTTTAATATGGACCTTGGCTACCGTGGTGCGCCATTTACATGGTTGATGTATGACGTAAGCGGCTTTTGGCTACAGTACAACAACCGCATAGGGCAAATACAAACCGTGGATAGCTTGTACAACATCTACCGCTATACTACCAATGTAGGTAGCTCGCGCGGCTTAGGCTTTGAAGGCTATGTAGAAGTAGATATACTAGATGCTGCAGGCATTAGCAAGAAGACGGGCAACCTCTCTTTCTTCGTATCGGGCGGCTATACCAATGCGGTATATATCAAATCGAACTATGTAAATGTGGTAGGCAAGTTCTTGGAGTTTGCTCCGCAGTTTACATTGCGCAGCGGTATTACCTACCGCTATAAAAAGTTTAGCACCACCATACAAGGCAGCTATACAGGCCAGCAGTTTACCGATGCTACCAATGCCACCTTTACTTCATCGGCGGTGAATGGTTTGATACCTGCCTACTATGTGCTTGACTGGAGCGCGAAGTACAGCATTAAATGCGTGCAGCTATCGGCGGGCATTAATAACCTTACCAATAACAAATACTTTACCCGCAGGGCGGTAAGTTACCCTGGTCCGGGTATTGTTCCTTCCGAGCCATTGACCTTTTTTGTTACCCTAGGCATAAAGCTGAATGAGAGGGTAGTGAAGGATAAGTGGAGTACGTTTTAAATATCTTAACCACTAAGGGCACAAAGGTTTTTCACTAAGAGCACGAAGAATAGAAATAGCTAGACATTTTGCTGCTACAACTTGAAAAACGTAGGCTTCAAGTTTATATCATCCAGCATCGGACCTCGGACATCCGACAATTATTATCTTCGCCCTTGCATGAATTTGACCGAGAACATAAGGTTGGCGCTTAGGGTGATAGTTGGCAACAAACTACGCTCGGCACTTACCATTACCATTATTATGTTGGGTATAATGGCGTTGATAGGCATATTGACCGCCAGCGAGGGCATGCGCATAAACATAGAGGGCAACTTTAGCGAGATGGGTAGCAATACCTTTACCGTGCGCGCCGAAGGTGCTGTACGCAGCCGCGGCCCCGGCAAACGCAAAACCGACCACCCGCCTATTACGCTGCAACAGGTAAATAGCTTTAAGCAGAATTATAAATACCCTTCCGTTATTTCAGCATCATGCAATGCAAATACCAATGCCATAATAACCCGCGAAAGCAAGAAGACTAACCCCAATGTAGTAGTGGTAGGTGTAGATGAAAACTACCTAAAGGTAACGGGCACCAACATTGACCAAGGCAGGAACTTTTCGAAGGCAGAGATAGACAATGGATCGAACGTAGTACTGTTGGGTAAAGATGTAATAAGCAAGGTGTTCGATGAGCGCGACTCGGTAATAGGCAATACGGTAAACATACAAAGCAAAAAATACAAGGTAATAGGCATACTAGCCAGTAAAGGTGCCAACCAAAGCAGTAGCGATAACCAAGCTATTATACCCCTGCAAAATGCGCGCTACAGTTTTCCTGCCGACGACCGTAGCTATGCCCTAAGTGTAATGGTAAACAGTGCAGAAGAAGTTGACCGCGCTGTAGATGAAGCCATAGGTATACTGCGCGGTATACGTAAGCTAAGGTTGAACTTTGAAAACAACTTTGATATAATGAAAAGCCAAAGGCTAGTGGAACAAGCCTTGGAGATATTCGGTTATATAAAGCTAGTAACCGTAGCCATAGGCATACTTACGCTTATAGGTGCAGGTATAGGGCTAATGAACATAATGCTGGTAAGCGTAAACGAGCGTACGCGCGAAATAGGTATAAGCAAGGCACTGGGCGCTACCAAGCGCGTTATCCGCATACAGTTCCTTACCGAGGCAATAGTAATATGCCAAATAGGAGGTATACTCGGTATTATACTGGGCATACTCATTGGCAACTTTATAGGCATATTCCTCAAAACAGGTTTCATCTTCCCGGTGTTCTGGGTTATAGGCGGGGTTATATTCACTTTTATAGTTGGTTTATCAGCAGGGCTTTACCCTGCTTACAAGGCCGCCGACCTTGACCCTGTAGAGGCCCTTCGCTACGAATAGCAACAGAAATAAGATATTTATCTCTGAGGAATATATTTCCCATATCTATTATCTTTAAGTGGTGTGGTATTTTACTATGTAGTGTTCACGCTCAACAATCATCCATATTGTGATAAAGAAAATACTCGCTGCTATAGCTGCCTTGCTAGTGCTTCTACTTCTGGCATTCTTCGGTTTGCTGGCTTATGTAGAGTACAACCAAGCCACCTTGCTTGAAAGGGTAAAGCAAACGCTTAGCAAAAACATACGTGGCGAGCTGTCCATAGAAAAGCTAAGCCTAACCTTTGTAAAGGAGTTCCCTAATTTATCGCTCACCATACAGAACGTAAGCATTAAAGACTCTGCCTTTCATAAAGAAGTGTTTGTAGCCGAGAAGGTGTTTTTTAAGGTGAATACGCTGCCCTTGCTACGCTTAAAAATGGATGCACGCAGTATGGTGGTAGAGAATGGCAAATTCTATTTGTACCGCGATACCGCAGGTTATTTTAATGCAGAGATATTCAAAGTAGCAAAGCAGGATACCACACCTACTGGCAATATAAATTTCGAGCTTGAAAAGCTGCGTATACAGAACCTACAAATCATTTCTATTAATGAACTAATGGGCCAGCATATAAGTGTAGTGGCAAAAGATATACGCGGCACGGTAGAAAACAAAGGCGATAAATTGGTGATTCCGCTGGAGGGTACGGCACATATTGATAGTATGGTATTCAAGGCTGACAAGGGGGCATTTTTTGTAAATAAAAACGCTACCATTAAAACTACACTTGAGTACCTGCAAGAAGAAAAGAAGCTAAACATACTGCCTAGCCCTATAGTAATGGATGGACAAACGTATATGATGAAGGGCTATTTCAAATTCGATAAAAAGCCTGCTTACATCAACTTAGATATTACTAACCCTACTACCGACTTTAGCCGTGCACGAACCGTGCTTAGCGATGTAATTGCGAAGCAAATGGTGGGTATGGAGGTGTCGTCGCCGGTAGATGTGCACATAACGGTAAAGGGAGATATTGTTCCATTGGCTCCGCCAGAAGTAGATGTAAGCTTTAAAGTGAAAGACGCTACCATAAAAGCTTATGGTGTAGAATTGACGAATACAACTTTAGATGGCTTGTTTATGAACCATGCCTATCCTGGTGTATTGAACGATGACAGCAACTCGCGCGTATCGTTTATAGTTAAACATACACGCGTACAAGGCGTGCCTATTAGCGCGCAGGTAAGTGTAACCGACTTGATACGCCTGCACTTAGATATGGCCTTGCAAAGCCATGCTACACTAAAAGATTTCAATAAGCTGATACCCGATTATAAGTACCGCTTTACAGGTGGCAATGTAGATGTGGATGTAGCCTATAAAGGCACTTTGGACTATTACCTCGACTCAACTAAGCAAAGCGATTTTGATGATACCCTCCGTGGCACTATTAAAGTGGCGAACGGCGCCTTTGTGTACGATAAGCGCAAAATAGTACTGGATAAAATAAATACCAATATCGACTTAAGCATTGCAAAGATTGATATCAAAGATTTGAGCGCTTCGCTAAATGGCAACGAGATATTTTTTAAAGGAGGCATAACTAGCTTGCGCAAAATATTTGTGGTTACGGAGCAGCGAATGCAGGGCAACTTTAAGCTCGATGCACCTAACTTCGACATGGGTAAGGTGCTAACCGAAAGCGTAATGGCAGATGCGAGCAAGGTGCAAGCAAAACCTGAAGATGCTACCAAGGCGGCGCAGGCTATAGATGAGTTGACAGATAGGGTAACAGCCTCTATACTATTTACCAGTAATAAGTTTAGTTACAAGAAATTTGTGGCAAGCAAGGTGAAAGGCGAGTTTGTGGTATCATCAAAAGGCCTACAGGTAAACAACTTTAACTTGAATGCATGCAAAGGAACTATCAATGTAAAAGGAGGCTTGAATACCGTATCAACCAAAGACAGGTTGAATGCCGATGTGCAGATAAAGAACGTGGATGTGAAGGAGTTTTTAAGCGCTGCAGAGAACTTTAGCCAAGATGCGATAGTAGATAGCAATGTGCGCGGCTTATTCAGCGTAAATGCAAGCATTAATACCCCACTCGGCAAAGACTATGTACCTGTTATGGATAGCATACGCGGGCGCATTTACTTCTCGCTGAAGAATGGTGCATTGGTAAACTTTAAGCCATTGCAAGATATAGGTAAGACCTTATTCAAGAAGCGCGACTTTAATAACGTTACCTTTGCCGAGATACATGACACGGTAGTGATACGGGAGGGAAAAATGTTTATTAAGCGAATGGAGATAAGCAGCAGCGTAATGCGCTTGTTTATACAAGGCCGCTATGCATTTAAGGGCATTATAGATATAGCGGTGCAGTTTCCGTTGAACAATATTGGTAAGAAGAGCGATGACTTTTTCGCCGATAACATTGGTACCGATGCCAAGATAGGCGGCAACATAATACTGCGCGTACACGGCGAAAACAACAAGACCAAAATTAGTGTAGATGCTGGAGCAATAAAGCGCTTAGATAAGGAGCTAGAAGATGCTTTGAAGTAAAAGAAAGCCCCACAGTAGGTGCGCGCGTGGCAACTGTACTATGGGGCTTGGCGCAGTAGCAGCGCGCCTAAAAAACTCACCCCCTACCCCCCTCTCTTACAAGTAATAGAGGGGGAACAGTTTATTGACAAGCTGTTATAGTTTAGGCTTAAAATTAAAAGTGCCGCAAAATCCTGCGGCACTTTAATGACTTGTATTACACAAAAAACTTCTTGTAGAAAGCCATGGCGTTTTTATAGAATATCTTTTCTATAATTTGCTTAGGCGTGTAGCCGTGCCATAACTCTTTATTGTATTCTGTTTCCTCTAAAAAGTTGATTAAATCTTGCTGGAACTGCGGGAACTTAGCTGATGATTCGTAGGGCTCCATGTGCGTAATAGTACCATCGAAATCGGAGCCCATGGCAGGCACATCCCAACCTGTTTTGTCGCCTACAGCTTTTACTATTTGCAGGGCATTATCTAGGAATATCTTGCAGTACTCCTTGCGCTTTTTCTGTTCATCCGTCAGCTCAACTATTTTGGCAATCGTATCTAAGCCGCCTAGCATACCGCGGTCCATCATCAGGCCTATCAAGCCCTTCGATTTGTGAATGATTTGTATCTCTTCGTTCGATAGGTTGATGCTCCATTTGTATAGCCTATGCGGACGCGCCTTAGCAGCAATATCATTATCTTTTATCGAGCTATCCATAGTAGCAAAACCATTGGCACCGCCGTGGCTGCAAATAATAGGAATAGTGTCCTTTGGATTGATGTAGTTATGCATCTCTACAAAGTGGTAGTACTCCTTGCGCGACTGTATGCTCATGTGCTTGGTATCTATGATAACACGCTTGCCATTGTGGGTACCTAGCAACTCGCGCAGTACGTGCCAACCATGTGCAGTAATGCCACGGTCTTTGCCCTTGTTCTGGTTAACCGCGCTATTGATAGGCGGCTTAAAGCTGCTGGCATGGCCGCACAAGCCATTCCAAAAGTGATGACCAAGATTGATAGTAAATGGAGGGTTCTCCCAGTTCTTTATCGTCTGTATATTCTCAGTAAGCAATGCAGTCAACTCATCGGCAGTCATCTTCTCGGCCTTATCATCAGCAGCACCTAATACGTGGCCACCTTCTATGCTCATAATGCCTATCAGCGTATTGTCTTTCTCTAGTTGTTCTTCCAGTTCCTTGTAGCTGTTTACCAATACAAACTTCAATTTGCCATCGGGGCTTTTGCCTTGGCTTTGGTGCACGTAGCGGTATTCATCTTGCAGCTCTTGAAAATAATCTTTATGCTTTTTCAAATGCTTCAACCTATCGGCATCGAAGCCCGTTATTACCTCGTGCATTACGTTGATACGGTTCTTGCCTATCAATATCTGCGGCACGTTGCGCAGTACTAAAAAGCCACGCTCAATAGGGTAAAGGCTTATATTGAATACACGCACATTGCCTGCCATTTGCGTATGTAGGTTGGCCTGGCTTTCTTTCAATACGTGTGCCGAGGCATCGCTGATTGTTTTGGCAAAGCCGCTGCCAATGTTATGCTCTATATTCTCCCACATATCCTTTTTGGGGTCGGGGTGGCCGCTGTTGAAAGACTTTAAGTTTGGGTGGCAGTGTAGGTCTACCGTCATTATTTCGTGGCTCATGCTTGGGGTTTAATGTTTTTATGGCTACACAATAAGACTACTAATAGCGCAATTTATTGCATGCCCTTACACATTTAT
>JAFDYM010000033.1 GCA_018267435.1 Bacteroidota bacterium
ATCATAAAGAAGGACCAGATAGAGGCCTTGTTCGACAAGTACAAGTTCAAAACCATATTCGACCTTGCGGCATACGGTGCCTATAGCAAGCAGGATAAAGTAGAGCTGATATACGAAACCAACTTTATGGGCTTGCTGAACCTGTTGGAAATAACTTCACAATACAGCATCAAGGCATTTGTACATGCAGGTAGCTCGAGCGAATATGGTTTGAATGCCGCGGCACCCGATGAAGACGATAAACTGCAACCAAACTCTCACTACTCGGTAAGCAAGGCAAGCGCAGCGCAGATGATTAAATTCTACGGCGTGCTGAAAGATTTCCCCGTTACCAACTTGCGCTATTATTCAATATTCGGTCCTTACGAGGAGCCGGATAGGTTGATACCTGTATTGATAAACAAAGGAGCGAAAGGCGAGTTCCCTCCATTGGTGCAACCCGATATATCGCGCGACTTTGTGTATATAGATGATGCGATATTGGCTACACTTAATAGCGCCATCTACATACAAAATATAAAAGGCCAAAGCCTAAACATAGCAGGCGGCCAGAAGACCACCATACGCGATATAGCTGCTACCATAAAAGATATATTCAACATACAAGCCGAGCCTGTGTGGGGCGATATGCCAAACCGCAAGTGGGACTTGAAAGAGTGGTATGGCAAGGCTGAACGTGCCAAAGAACTGATACATTGGCATAACGAAACGCCATTGAAAGATGGCTTGCTAAAGACTTACGAGTGGCAGAAGAACTACAGCATGCCGCTGTACGAAAAGAAGCTGGCGCAAGATAAAATTCGCCATAAGCTAACGGCGGTTATAGCCTGCTACAAAGATGAGCAAGCCATACCGTTTATGTATGAAAGGCTATCGGCTACGTTCAAAAAGATTGGCGTGGACTACGAGATAATATTTGTAAACGATTGCTCGCCCGATAACACCAATGCTGTACTACAGAATTTGGTAAACAACGACGACCATGTGGTGGGCATCGAGCACTCGCGCAACTTTGGTTCGCAGTCGGCATTCCTTTCTGGCATGCAAATAAGTACTGGCGATGGCGTGATATTGTTAGACGGCGATTTGCAGGACCCGCCAGAATTGATTGAAGAATTCTACAAGAAATACTTGGAAGGCTTTGATGTAATATATGGCCGCCGCGTAGCACGCGAGGGCAGCCAAAGCTTAGCTACATTCTACAAGCTGTTCTACCGCCTGTTCCGCAGCGTAAGCTACGTACCTATACCGCTTGATGCCGGCGACTTTAGCTTGATGGATAGAAAGGTGGTGAACGAAATAGTAAAGCTACCTGAGACAGACCAGTTCCTTCGCGGCTTGCGCGCATGGGTTGGCTTCCGCCAAACGGGCGTAGACTATGTGCGCCCCGAGCGTATGTTTGGCGTAACCACCAACAATATGCGCAAAAACGTGGCATGGGCACGTAAGGCAATCTTCAGCTTTAGCTTTGTACCGTTAGAGCTACTTACTTATGTTGGTTGGTCGCTTACAGCGCTATCATTCTTAGCTATCATTATTCAAATAGCATTGTACTTTATACTGCCTGGCAATCCGCATGGCATTACTACTATCATCGTATTAGTGCTTTTCTTTGGCGGCTTAAATATGCTAGGCATCTCTATCATAGGCGAGTACCAAGCCAAGATATTTGAAGAAACCAAGCGCAGGCCTAAGTTTATACGCCGTAATATATTCCGAAAGGAATATTAGAAAATTATTTCCTATATTTGTTTTATGCGTACAATAATTCTAAGCTTTTTCTTAGCGGCATATGCATTTAGCTACTGCCAAACAGGCACCATGCCTATAGCGACCAAAGGTGAAGGTGACATAAGCGTCAAAACAGTTCAAGAGGGAGAAACTACAGTTAATACAACACCAAAAGTTTATTCTTTTGTAGAAGAAATGCCGGAATTTCCCGAAGGTGAAAAGGTGTTACAAGATTTTGTTAATCGCAACTTAGTATACCCAGAGTTAGAAAAGACCAACAAAGTACAAGGTACTGTAATGGTTCGTTTTTTAATAAATGAAGAGGGTGCTGTAAGCGATCCAACTATCATCCGTGGCGTATCGCCAGGCTTAGATAAAGAAGCGGTACGTATTGTAAAAATGCTTCCCAACTTTACTCCGGGTAAACAACAAGGCAAACCTGTAAAGGTATACTTCCACATGCCTATCCGCTTTAAACTACCTGAATAATGATGAAGTATTTGTTGCTATTGCTTATTGCTGCAAGTTCATTTGTATGTAGCGCTCAAACCAATACCCCCGTTTACGATTTTGTAGAAGAAATGCCGAAGTTTCCTGGTGGCGAGGACTCGCTATGGCGATTTATAAAAGCCAACCTGACATACCCCGAAAAAGAAAAGCAGGACAGCATACAAGGCAAGGTAATAGTAGGCTTTGTAGTGAACGAAGAAGGCCTAGTAACCAACCCCGAGGTTAAAAGAGGCGTAAGCCCAGGCCTAGATGCTGAGGCGCTTAGACTAGTATCTATACTGCCGAAGTTTGCACCGGGTAAGCAGCAAGGCAAGCATGTAAAGGTAAAATACGTATTGCCTATTGTATTTAAGCTAGGTTATAAAACCAAGCTCATGCTGCCTAGTACTATAGAGATGGTAGTAATGAACGGCAGCAGCAACCTAGCCGACTACAAACTAGGCTTTGCCAATGGTGACTCTGCATTTGCAGCGCTTGTAATTAAGAACCTGCTATACCCTAAAAAGGAACGCGAGAACCGCATAGAAGGCAAAGCAATAATAACATGCGAAGTGAATGCCGATGGCAGCCTCGATACTATATACATAGGTAGCAGCAGTGGCAACAAAGCACTTGATGATGAAGCATGGCGCGTGGTAAAGCTAGCGGCTAAGTTTCAGCCTACGCTTATGAACGGCAAGGCCATGCCAGTGGCATTCAACGTGCCTATAAAGTTTATAGCACCGAAAGATGAATACTACAGGGTGCCGCTGCTTCAAGCCAGTACACAGCCTAAGGAGTCGGTTAAATATAATGTAGCAAACGGCGATACCATTTACTTATGGCCTGATATAGCGCCCGAATCTCCGTTAACACCAGAGGACATGATGGACTTGATAGATAGAAGCATTGTATACCCTGAATTTGAATTCAAACAAAAAAAGATTGGTAGGGTTATACTTCGTTTTGTAGTAGATACCGCAGGGTATGTTACTGATCCTGAAATATTGAGGGGCCTTACACCAGCCTTAGATGCCGAAGCGATACGTGTAGTTAAACTATTGCCCAAGTTTGAACCAGGTAAAAAGCACGACGGCACTGTTGTAAAAACATACTACAGCTTTCCTGTTTCATTCACCCTTCAAACCTATAATAAGCCTTCAAAAAATATACCTGATACCAGTAGTGCCAAAAAGGAATTTAAGTTGGTAGATCAGCAGCCAGAGTTTCCTGGAGGTGATATAGGGTTAATACGATTCTTG
>JAFDYM010000340.1 GCA_018267435.1 Bacteroidota bacterium
CAAAGTCGCTTATCTTTACTGGAGGTGATCGAAGACCGGCATGGTAAACGCTCCACTATATTTACTTCACAGGTACCCATAAAACAATGGCATGATGTAATCGGGGAACAGACCGTGGCTGATGCTATCCTGGACAGAATCGTGCACAATGCTCACAGAATTGAATTAAAAGGTGAATCTTTGCGTAGAAAATTTAGTAAGAAAGAAGCCGAAGCTAACGCTGAATGAGTAATTTTTTAACCGCCAAAAATCAACTTGAAAATGACCTGCTAAATGGTAGTCTGTTTGGGGTGGTCAATTTGCAGTAAAAAAGGGTGGTCAGTTTGAGTGAAATATCCACTACGTATGGCAGTAGCCAGGTTGCTGTTTACACCCGCCATACCTACCTTAGTAAATATGGCTGTAAGCGAAGCAAACAGCGCCGATAGCAATGCATATATCCACACATACACTTAGAATTTATAGTAATAGCCAAATCGTATTACCTGCGTTTCGTAATAGTCGTAACTAAGATAGTTAAAACCATTGCCTCGCAGTTCTTCTTTTATCACCATGGTATTAGCCAAGTCGGTAGCATTTAGAAACAGTTCTCCTTTACCCTTCTGTATGGTCTTCTTCAGGCCAAGGTCGAGCGAGAAACGCTGACCTATCCTACCCTGTGGTATTAAGTCGGGCGCATAGTAGGCACCTGATAGTTGTATCTCAAACTTAAGAGGTAGGTGAAAAAATGTATTCAGCTTTACGTTGCCCGATATTATCTGCTCCATAGGTGCGGTGTACTCGGTAGGTGTAGGATACTGATTGGTAACGCTGAATGTATTGATGCGGTTATGGTAGCCCGTCATGTTCAAGTTGAATGTAAAATACTTCGTTATATCCTGCGATAGCATTACCTCCAAACCGGTGTTATAGCTTCTGCCTGCATTCTGCATTACGGAATATACAATGGTGCTGCCCGGCACTATGGTGCGTATGCGCGTTAGTGTACCATCGCCCAATTTATGGAATGCTGCACTATAGAAGTATCCCGACTTCCAATTCGTTTTATAGCCTAACTCGAAGCTGTAAGTGTATTGTGGACGCAAGCCTGGGTTACCCACCTTTACTATCTCCGCATCATCATACTTAGGGAAAACACGTATATCAAACTCGTTCGGCCTATCTACCCTGCGGCTGAAGAACAGCGATAGCTTGTTTTTGTCATTAATCTTGTACGCAAACCTGAAGTTAGGGAATGGCTGTATGTACTGGTAGCCATCGCTCTTATAGGTATTATGGTTCGGGTCTACTTTGTAGTTCACGTTTACATACTCCAAGCGCAAGCCAAGCTCCACTTCTATCTTCTTGTTTTCATAAATATAGTTGCTGTATATGGCAGGTATGTTCTCGGTATATATTGCCCAACCGCCTGCATTGGTATCAAGTGGTGAATTTAGCCCTGGGTAGAACTTCATATCGGTAGGTATATAGCGCCACCTGTACTTTAGGCCCGCCTCTATGCGGCCATACTTTAAAGGGCGCACATAATCCAAACTAACATCTATCACATTTTCATTGCTCAATAGCTTAAAGGCATCTCTGCCAGTGTACAATGGCATTATGTTATCGAAGTAATACTTCTCATCTTCTCTATGAAAAGTGTAGTTGATACCTGCGCCAATGGTATGCCCGGGCTGCTTAAACTTGTGCAAATACGTAGCCGATGCCGTAGTGGTTATCTTCAACTCATCTTCCAGAAACTGCCACAGCCTGCGGCGCTCTGTTAGGGTAGAATCATAGAAAGGTTGGTCGCCATGGTCCAATATCTTCTCTGCACTGAACAAGGCTGAAAAGTTGAACACATCATTCTCAGTTATATTCCAATCGAAACCTACTTTGCCTGTGCCCACATAAGTATCGCGGTTGCGCTTCATCTGTTGCTTTATTACATCGCCATTATCATAAGTGCGCGTTACAAATTCATTCTTGAACAAAGCCTGCTTGTATATAAAGTCGCCTTGAAAGAATGCATTGAAATTCTTCTTTCTGTAGTTCAGCGCCAACGATGGATTTACTTTTGGAGTAAAGCGATACTGCGGGCGTATATCGGGCAGGTTCGCCTTCTTCTGCCATAGGCTACCCACACCTACTGCCATGCCCGCCTTACCACTCAGGCCTTCTTGCTTGTTCTTCTTCATTATAATGTTTATGATGCCCGCATTGCCATTGGCATCATACTTCGCCGATGGGTTATTGATTACCTCTATACGCTCTATTGCCGATGCAGGTATGTTGTCGAGGCTAGCTTGGTTGCCGAAGCCCGTTAAAGCAGTTTGCTTGCCGTCAATCAGTACCACCACTTTATCGTTGCCACGCAGCTGTACTTTGCTATCCTGTACGGTTACGCCGGGCAAGGTTTGCATAGCCTCTAATATAGAACCACCGCTCTGCGCTATGTTGTTCTCTACGGCAAAGCTCTTCTTCTCCATGCCGCCTTTTACATCATCTTGCCGCGCGGTTATTTCTACCTCCCCTAGCTGTTGTGCATTCGCAGCCATCTCTATACTGCCCAATTCTATAACATCGGTCAGGCTACCTACAAACACGCCTTGCTGCTGGCTTTGGTAACCCATGTACGATAGCTGCACCAAGTATCTGTTCGGTGCAACACCTGTTATGGTAAACCTGCCATCCTCTTCGCTAATGGCACCTGCCACAAATGCGCTGTCTGCCTCGTTCTTCAGCACTACATTTACGTACGCCAATGGCGACTTATCCTGTTTATCTTTAACCAAGCCCGTTAAGGTTATAGAAGTATATTGCGCCTGCGCTGCACACACAGCCAGCACTAAGCATAGCCCGACAACAATCCTTTGCATCATAAATTCTGCTTTAACTACTTAATGAAATTGCCTTTTGCATCGAAGATTAAATCCTTTCCTTTTATCTCTGCCTCGTAAGTTACTACACCTGCCGCATTAGTTATCTTCGCAGCTTCTTTTACAGTAGCGCCAGCGTGATTCTTTTTAATATATTCCATAGCAGCGGCTGGCAACTCTGCTACAGGTATTTCTACTTCTGTTTCCAGCAGTTTACCATCGGCGCTAAACACAGCGCTCGTTTCCTTTTTGTTGTGTTCAAACTCCGCCTCGTAGTTAGCGCCTTCTTTCTCCCAGTCAGCATCAGCAATGCCAAACTGCTTGGCAAAGGCGGAGGTAACAGCAGCAGGTACATTAACGGCTTTCTCTTTCTTCTCGCCATGCTCCTGCGCTAGCGATACGGTGCACATAGATACAATAGCTATGGCTGATAACATTAACTTTTTCATGTCTTTTACTTTTGGTTATTAAAATTCAAAAGCAAAGTTGAGGGGCGATTTTGTAGAAACTTTGAAGGACTAATACTGCCACTGAAAAACGTGCAGATTATTTTGGTAGGCATAAGATATGTTCCAGCCATAACGCTTAGCTACCTCATGCACTATGGCTAAGCCTAAGCCAGTATTAGGTGTGTTGGCAGAAGATGTTTTGAAGCGCTTGAAAAGCATATCGTTATTAAGTGCAATAGTGCCTGCATTAGATATGGTAAATGCTTTCGCACTTAACTGTACAGTAACCTGACCGCCACTACCAGTATAGCGTATAGCATTTACCAATAAATTTGTAATCAATATCTCTATCAAGTGTTTGTTGCCTTTTATAGAAATACCGTTTGCTACATCTATGCTCAACTGTAAGTCCTTCTCGGCAAAGTAGTCGGCAAACAACTCTATGTTTTCATTTACCAATGCCGATATATCTACCTGCTCCACATCGGCGTATTGATGGTTCTCAATCTTAGCCAACAACAACAAATTTTTATTGATACGCGACACACGCGATAGAGGCACATTTAAGGCGCTTATCTGCTCGCTTTGTTCCTGTGTCAAGGTTTTATCTTGCAGCAGCATATCCACTTTCGTCTTTATCAATGCCAATGGCGTTTGTAGTTCGTGCGAGGCATTCTCTGTAAATTCTTTCTGCTGCCTATAAGCAGCTATGTTGCCAGCTATCAACTTATTCAAGGTAGCATTCAGTTCATAAAACTCCTCAATATCTGTAGCGTCAAACTTAATGGCTTCGCCTTTATTCAGGTCGAAGGCCCTTAACTTATCCAAGGTGTTATTGAAAGGCTTCCAAATACTTCTACCAATTATAGTATTGAGTACTATTAAGCCTATAACCAATAGCAACACAAACACCGCCGTAACTATACCTAGTGCCATTATGGTTTCATTGCTCTCTTCAATATTGGTACGCACTACTAAGTGGTATGGCTTGCCTTTAATAGTTATATAGGCAGATAAAGCTCTGTATCTATTCACTTCGTGCGTAGGCGAGTATGGGTTTACTGCCTCCGCATCATAAACACTATCGGGCTTTATAGCATCGGTTGAAGTAACAATGACGCCTGGCTGTATCTTGCTCCAAGCATCCAGCAAATTGGCAAGCGATGAATCGCTTAATTCAGTATGCTGCAAGCCATGCTCAATGCGTTGGCGTACTACTTGGTTATTCTCATCCAGTTCATCTTGCCATATGTAATCTACCACAGCAAAGTAGGCCGGTATGCTCAACAGCAACACCACAAAGGCGTAAGCAACAAACAGCTTTAAGGGTTTATGTAGTAGCTTGCTCATGCCTCCCATTTATAGCCTGTGCCGTATACTGTTTTCAAATAATTGCCAAAACCTGCATCGCTCAATTTCTTCTTCAAGTTTTTGATATGCGCATATATAAAATCGTGGCTATCCAGCATATCGGCTATATCTCCGCTTAGGTGTTCCGCCAATGCACTTTTTGATATTACACGGCCCTTATTGCCTACAAACAACAGCAGCAAGTCAAACTCCTTTTTGGTAAGATTTACATCTACATCGCTCACCCTTACACTTTTCGCCAAGGTATCTATGCGCAATTCATTTTGCTCTATAATATTGGTATTGCCAAATTGCTTTCGGCGCACCACCGAGTGTATGCGCGCGGCCAGTTCCGATAGGTGAAATGGCTTCGCCAGATAATCGTCGGCGCCTATCTGCAAACCCGCCACCTTATCTTCTATCGAGTTTTTGGCCGAGATGATGATAACACCCTCTTGCCTACCTATATCTTTCAAATGATTCAACACTTGTAATCCACTGCCGCCGGGCAGCATTAGGTCAAGCAAAATGCAATCATAGCTATAGCTATCTATCTTTACTATAGCTTGGGCATAGGTAGTAGCAAACTCGCAGCGGTAGTTCTCGCTGTTCATGTAGTTGGCTATATTCTGCGCCAAGTGGGGCTCGTCTTCTATTATTAGTATTTTCACAGCACCAATTTACGCTTTCAATTCTGAATAAATTCTGAACTTTGCATAGGCAATTCACCAAGTTAAAAGCAAGTCTGCCTCTTCTTCAATAAGGTTGGAGAAGATAACTTGAACTCTGTCTTATTTCCGTTTTAATATCCATCTTATGCTTTATTCTATAATTAGCAATTATGTTAACGAAAAAAACTTCGCTACAAAAGTTCTTATGAATTAGTTATGTATGAGTAGGTTTAATTTTGCGAAAACTCCTTCTTGAGGGGCATGCTCGTTCCTTTCCCATGAACCTACGGTGCACTAGTCAACTCCAATTAACTTGCCGAATTGATGGATGCTTAATTCGTTGGTCAGACAATAGTGCCTGTGTTTGCCACCGAGAGTAGTTAAGTCAATAGGGTAAGGATTATAGCTTAGAAACGCTATAATCGCTGGGGCAAACAGGAAGCTTGGTACCCGTTCGGACTTCTCACAATTGGAACTGCTGTACTCGCTCGTGGCGAACTATTCTGCCAATTCTTTTTTGGAAAAGATGAAGCTCTAACTTGTGTTTCTTTATATGGTCGCCGATTTGTAGCAAGATCTGTTGAAATTTGCTTGCTTTTCAGCCTTTTCGCAGACCTTTCCGATTGTGGAATAAGCAACGCAACAACAGGAATTCTATCTTAAATTGATATAATAAACGCTGCTTGTGTTATTTCTTAAGTCTAATGGGATTGATATTCAATTGATTAATTCCGATAATTTGCCCCGTAGGGGTACTAAAAGCAACTCTAATGGGGTTGCTTTTTTTGTTTGTGGGTGAGTTCTTCGTCTACACATTATAATCAGAAAAGCATAATCAGTTTACACTATCCAACCAGCGGTGTAATCAACCGCATGCACAGGCAGGTATAATGAAATGTTTGATAGATAGTGCGGGCCGCGAGGCATAGCTCGCGGTGGCGAGTTTACCTCGCCATTCGATTCCTGTTCCCGCAACTAAGTGAAAAGCCTTTCAGAAATGATTGGCTTTTTTGTTTCTAGCATTAGGAAGATGATTAAAGAAGCATTGATAAGTGTTGGCTGAAAGAAACAAAAAATAATAACCTAGACAGGTATATGTTTTGTATCAAAACGCTACCAACTTGCGAAATTTAGGTCTAGCAAGCTTATACAGTCTATTCCACCAATACTATCTGGATAAGTAAAAGCCCCCGTTAAAACACGGGGGCTGCAAATTACTTAGGCATAAAGCCTGTTACGATAGTTACTACGGCAACGATTATCATGCCTATAGCAAGAACGCTAGCTGCGAAGCCTTGAGCTTCTAAGACTATGTCCTTGTATTGTAACTTGATGTAACTTAGGGGGGTGTGCACTAGCTGTGACATGTTTACCTCCTTTACTTCAAGCTGCCACCGGGGCAGAACCGTACAGTTGGGCGGGAACTGTGCATATTGAAACCATAAGTTTTTTTTATGGTAAGCAAAGTTTAGCAATATTTGCCCATGAAAGATCATGGGCTCGCAACATCGTTTGGAGGCCACCAGTACTGTATTGGTGGCTTTTTTATCGCTTGGACAAAGCTATTATGGCGCCGCCAAATAAACGATTGACTTTATAAATAACAATTGTGCAAACATCACCTAAACATTTCTCTCGCCTCGACCGCGCATAACTGGTTGTGTTGAAAAGTGTTTTGTCAAAAAAACATTCTGTTTAAGAAGGTAAGCGCATGTCTAGTAGAAGATGCGATTGTTTTATCCCAAAGTGTTACTAAGTAAATGCCCACAGGCTGAAGGCACGTGGTGCAAAGCAGTACGCGCAGGGCGCAGCAGTACGGCCCATAATAAGCACCGTGAAACTGCTTGCACCTGTTGTAATATTTACATCTTTGCGGGGTGAAACCAGCCATACTTATAATAGATGATGAAGCCAAGCTAAGGCAATTGCTAGCGCGTATTATATCGCTAGAAGGCTTTACAGTGCGTGAGGCGGGCGATGCCAAAAGCGGCTTGAAGCTACTGGCAAAAGAGGATATAGCTATTGTGCTTAGCGACGTAATACTGCCCGATGTTAACGGCATTGATTTATCGAAAACGATTAGAGACAAACATCCGCATACAGAAGTAATCGTACTTACGGCATATGGCAATATTCCTGACGGTATAAAGGCAATGAAAAATGGTGCTTTCGATTACTTGGTTAAAGGGGATGATAACGACCGCATCATACCCTTGCTTCATAAGGCAATCGAAAAGTCGCAGTTGCAGAGGCGCGTTACTGAACTGGAGAACAAGTTACAGAAGAGGGTAGGATTTGAAAATGTAATAGGGGAAAGCAAGGCGATTCAGCAATGTATAGAGCTGGCAAAGAAAGTGGCGGCTACCGATACGGCAATTCTGTTAACAGGGCAAACAGGCACGGGTAAGGAGGTGTTCTCACAAGCAATACACTTAGCTAGCCTGCGGAAAGAGAAAAGCTTTGTGGCTTTAAACTGTGCTGCACTTGGCAGGGATATTTTGGAGAGTGAGCTGTTCGGCTACAAAGCAGGCGCATTCACAGGCGCAGCTAAAGATAAGAAAGGCCTACTTGAAGAAGCTAATGGCGGCACTCTGTTTTTAGATGAGATAGGGGAAATGAATATTGAGCTACAGGCGAAACTGCTGCGTGTACTTGAGAACGGCGAGTTTATAAGGCTTGGCGATACGAAAACCAATAAAGTCAGCGTGCGCGTAATAGCCGCTACAAACAGAAACTTGCTTCAGGAGATTGATGCCGGACATTTTCGTTCGGACCTATACTACCGTTTATCTGTATTTCAAATACAGTTGCCGGCCCTTAATGAGCGAGTGAAAGATATTCCGCTGCTGGCAAACTTTTTCATACAACAAGCTTCGCGCAATGCTAACAAGCGCATTGTGGGAGCAACCGCTGAATTTATGGAGGCATTGAAAAAGCACACATGGAAGGGAAACATAAGAGAGCTCAAGAACGTTATAGAGCGTGCTGCCATCATCAGCGAAGGCCCTGAACTTGGGGCGGAAGATTTACCTTACGAGTTTCAATCATATGGAGTTTCTACAGAAAACTCACAATCCGCTTTCCTGCTTTCAGGTGTAGAAAAGCTGCACATACAGCGCGTGTTGAACTACACCAATGGCAATAAGGCCGAGGCTGCTCGCTTGCTAGGTATAGGCACAGCTACCCTTTACCGCAAGCTTGACGAGTACAAAATACAATAGCACCCTCTCATTTTGATAATTATGCCTTCTCATTTTGATAAGGTTTTGCGTATTGGCATCACCTAGCCCAAGCTATGCCAATAAGTTGAAACGCTTTGCCAGCAAGGCTTTCAGCACCTTTACATACTCTCAGTTTGCTTTTCGGCATTTGGTTTGGCATAGCACTGCCAAACGATAGTATTATGATTACAGAAACCATGGCAGCCGAATTGATAATAACTGCCGAGCCCGCCCTAGCTACTTCGCAACCCAACTTGTTTAAACTAGCCGGCAACCTTGCCGAAGCCGTGCGCTACGAAATAGTGAACGGCGAATTCAATAGCGTGCAGCGCGACTTCGACACCGTAGAAATGCTGCTGAAAGAAGGTAACGGCCTAGTGCGCATAGCCATGGCAAATGTGTTCATCTATTCTATAGTTAACACCCTTTCGGGCCGCTTACCCTTTAGCATGAAAGCCTACAGCATGATGCCGGAACGCATGAAAAAGGAATACTACAAGCAATTAAATTCTTCATCCATCTAATCAACACTCAACATGGTAACCGCAGTACTTGTATTGGTCGGGCTTTTATGCTTCGGCCTATTCTTTAAACTAACCGATTGGTTCGAAAACATTTAAACAATTATGGCAGCACTTTTCATTCTATCACTTATGGTATTTGGGTACATACTGTATGTACTTATTAAGCCTGAAAAATTTTAATGTATGAATCAGGAGATTATAGGCGTATTGCTCATTTTTCTATTATCGGTACTATGTGCCATACCTTTAGGCAAGTACATAGCCAAGGTATATAATGGCGATAAAACCTGGTTGGATTTTATATTCAATCCTATCGAAAAATTACTCTTCAAAATATCGGGCATCAACCCTTTAACCGATATGACATGGCAACAACAACTAAAAGCTATGTTAACGCTGAACGCGGTGTGGTTTCTGTGGTGCATGTTTGTACTAATGAACCAAAGTTGGCTGCCTTGGAACCCTGATGGCAACCCGGACATGACACCCGACCTTGCGTTCAACACTACAATATCCTTTGTAGTAAACTGTAACCTACAGCACTATAGCGGCGAAACAGGCGTAAGCTACTTCTCTCAAATATTTGCTTTGATGTTTCTACAGTTTGTAAGTGCAGGTACAGGTATGGCTATGGGTGCTGTGGTGTTCCGCGCCATGCGCGAAAAAAGCAGTACTGCACTTGGCAACTTCTGGAGCTACTTTTTGAAATCGTGCACACGCATATTGTTGCCTATAAGCCTTGTAATAGCTGCCGTATTAGTGTTTAACGGCACGCCAAATAACATTGGTGGCAAAGATACGATTGTAACCCTGCAAGGCGATACGGTACAAGTATCGCGCGGACCGGCTGCGGCTATGATAGCCATAAAGCAGCTAGGCACCAATGGCGGTGGCTACTTTGGGGTTAACTCTGCTCACCCGCTTGAAAACCCCAACTACATAACCAATGCTGTAGAGAATATCGCCATCCTTATTATCCCTATCGCCTTTGTATTTGCATTAGGTTATTACTTAAAAAGGCAGAAGTTGGCGTGGATGATATTCGGTGTAATGACGCTTGGTTTTATATGCATAGGCGCTCCTATTATTTACAATGAAATGAACGGCAACCCTGCTATAACACAGTTAGGTATAGACCAAAGCATGGGCAACATGGAAGGCAAAGAAGTAAGACTAGGCGCTGGTGCCGCAGGTATATGGGGTGTAAGTACTACCGCTACATCTTGTGGCTCAGTTAATGCCATGCACGATAGCTTTATGCCATTGAGCGGTGCCTTGTTAATGCTTGACATGATGATAAACGCATTATACGGCGGTGTAGGTGTAGGTTTCTTGAACTTTTATGTGTTCATCATTATAGCTGTATTTGTAAGCGGCTTAATGGTAGGTAGAACGCCCGAGTTTATGGGTAAAAAGATAGAAGCCCGCGAAATGAAATTAGCTATGATAGTAGCTTTGCTTCACCCATTCTTGATATTGGTAGGCATGGCACTGGCATCATACTTTGCAGCCAACGATACTGCTATGGGCTGGTGGTTCAATGGCAATGCTACAGGCTGGTTGAACAATCCGGGCTTCCACGGCTTTAGCGAAATGCTGTATGAATACACATCAAGTGCAGCCAACAATGGTAGCGGCTTCGAAGGTCTTAGCGATAACAATCCTTTCTGGAATATAACAACAGGTATAGTGCTTATACTATCGCGCTACATTCCAATTATAGGTTCTGTGGCCATAGCTGGTTTGCTTGCTGCCAAAAAGCACGTACCTGAAAGTGCAGGCACACTTAAAACAGATACTGCCACCTTCGGTATAATGGTGTTTGCCGTTATAGCTATAGTAGCAGCGCTGTCTTTCTTTCCTGCATTGGCATTAGGCCCTATTGCCGAACATTTTATTCTTTTCTAATACAGTTTACTAATTGATATGAAAAAGCAAAGTCAATCTCTTTTCGATAAACAACTGGTACAAACAGCCTTCATACAGGCCTTTGTAAAGTTGAACCCCAAAACCATGTTCCGAAACCCAGTCATGTTTCTGGTGGAAATAGGAACCGTGGTAATGCTGATAGTAACGATATGGGTAGCCATGGGCGAAAAATCGCAAGGCTCTCTGTTCTATAACCTATCTGTTTTCTTTATTCTATTGCTTACCGTACTGTTTGCCAACTTTGCCGAGGCTATAGCCGAGGCTCGTGGCAAGGCACAGGCTGAGTCGCTACGCAAAACGCGCGAAGAAACACCAGCCAAGCTTGCAGATGGTACTACCATATCATCGGCCAAGTTGAAAAAAGGCGATGTGTTTGTGTGCGAAGCAGGCGATGTAATACCTGGCGATGGTGAAATAATAGAAGGTATAGCCACCATAGATGAAAGCGCCATAACGGGCGAAAGCGCACCTGTAATACGTGAAGCGGGCGGCGATAAAAGCTCGGTAACCGGTGGCACCAAAGTACTAAGCGACCGTATAAAAGTACTTGTAACTACCTTGCCTGGCGAAAGCTTTTTGGATAAAATGATAAGCCTAGTAGAAGGTGCCAGCAGGCAGAAAACGCCCAATGAAATAGCGCTGAACATATTATTGGCGGGCTTTACTTTGGTATTCATTATAGTATGTGTTACGCTACAGCCAATGGCAGAATATGCAGGTGCCAAAATTACCATCGCAGCCTTTATATCGTTGTTTGTTTGTTTAATACCTACCACCATTGGGGGCTTGCTTTCTGCCATAGGTATAGCGGGTATGGATAGGGCGCTACGTGCCAACGTAATAGCCAAAAGTGGCAAGGCAGTAGAAACAGCAGGCGATATAGATGTATTGCTGCTTGATAAAACTGGCACCATCACCATTGGTAACCGCAAGGCTACCAACTTTTATGCAGCCAATGGCATAGATGAGAAGCAGTTTATTAAAAGCGCTGCACTTAGCTCATTAGCCGATGAGACACCGGAAGGCAAATCGATAATAGAGTTGGCTGGTGTAAAACCCGGCGACTATAAAATTGACAGCCCTACCTTTATTAAGTTTACTGCCGAAACGCGTAGCAGCGGTATTGACTTTGACAACACGCGTATACGCAAAGGTGCTTTCGATAGCATAAAAAGAATAGCAGAACAGGCAGGCAACAAAATGCCTAATGAAATAAGTGAGCGCGTAAAATTAATATCGAGCAATGGCGGCACACCACTAGTAGTAACCGAAAACGAAAAAGTAATAGGTGTAATAGAACTTCAAGATATAATAAAGCCAGGCATAAGCGAACGTTTTGAGCGCTTGCGCAAAATGGGCGTGAAGACCGTAATGGTAACGGGCGATAACCCCCTTACTGCAAAATTTATAGCCGAGAAAGCGGGTGTAGATGACTTTATAGCCGAGGCTAAGCCCGAAGATAAAATGAACTACATAAAAGCTGAGCAACAGCAAGGTAAACTAGTAGCCATGATGGGCGACGGCACCAACGATGCACCTGCCCTTGCACAAGCCGATGTAGGTGTAGCCATGAACAGCGGTACGCAAGCTGCTAAAGAAGCAGGCAACATGGTGGACCTTGATAACGACCCTACCAAACTGATTGAAGTGGTGGAGATAGGCAAACAGCTGTTGATGACGCGCGGTACGCTTACTACATTCTCTATAGCAAACGACGTAGCGAAGTATTTCGCCATTATACCTGCACTGTTTATTACTGCCATACCGGCCTTGAACGCTTTAAACATTATGCATCTTCACTCGCCTGAAAGTGCTA
>JAFDYM010000341.1 GCA_018267435.1 Bacteroidota bacterium
AAGGCAATGTATGTTTTAATGGTAATCGTATCGCCCATGCGGAAAATACTCTCAGTATTATTCAATATGTTCTGCAAGCGAAAGGCTATCTCCGCCTCTGTAGCCAAACTGGTATTGCCGCCACGCGCCCGCTTAATCAGTTTATCTATCAGCAGGTTTAATATATTGTTGAGATACTTAGCAAAGCTTGGCGCATCTTCTCCTTCAAACAACACCAACTTCGTATTCTCCTTCAGTATTTTCTCTAATTCCTCACGGCGAATCAAGATGCGGTTCTGCTTCTTCATTTCCTGCACAAAGGCATCGGTGTTGGTTCTACCAAATACCAAATGAAAGAACGAGTGCTGCAACAACTCAAACACATCGCGGTAGTAATATCGCTTCACACCCTGCTTCGATTCATACTTCAAGCCATTGGTGTATAGCCTGAACAATATATCTAACCACGTAGCACTGCTGCTACCCGCTATGTTCAAACCCATAGTTATGTTCAGGCTCGGCACATTGATAGGCATGTTGGCCAAAAGCGGCCCTAACAGCTTTTCATCAGGCACTACCACCACCGTATCAAGCGCATTGGTTTCATCTATCAGTAGCTTGTGTTGCAGTATATCTGCCACCACCTTCACCTGACCGATATTCTTCGCCGCGCCTATTACCTGCACCTTCTTCGGACTGGTGCGTATCTCGTCAACTATGTCCTCTTTCTTTATCCTCAACTTAGATAGATACTTGCGCGTGTAGTAACCCGCCTCCATCATCTCATCGCTTACATAGTACTTATCAGCATCCCATATCAGCGTAGTGTTGTATTGCTGTTGCAGATGTGACACTACTACTTCATCTACCTTATCTAAACCATTAAAGCCGACTAAGTATATGGCACTCTGCTCCACTTGTATCGCCTTCACATTCACCGCCACTTCTCGCAATATCAAGCCCGTGTAGCCCTTCTTATCTGCCAACAGCCTTTCGCGCAGCGTGTGGTACAACGTACCGAAGTCCTCCCAAAATTTGCGATAGCGTATCTTGTATTCATCGGGTTCATCTTCGCCCGGTTCATACATCTTCATGCTTTGCAGGTTCTCCAAGTTTTTAAAGAACAACTTGCTATCCGCCATCTGCATATCTATGCGGTTGAAGTCGTCCAGCATCACATTCGCCAAGCCTATAAAGTCATCCAAGGTGTTCGTTCCACCTATGGCTTTATGGCAGGCATACAGTTCTGTTACCAACTCTATGTTATCTGCCACCACCATATCGCTATGGCTCAGCATCCAGTTTTGCAGCGTAGTTATTTCGGGTGCAAACACAGCGCCTTGCGCTAAGGTTTGCAGTGTATTGCGCAGGTAAGTGCATGCCCTTTGGTTGGGCATCAGCACCAACACGTCTGCTAAATTATTGCCATGCGTTTGCAGCAACTGTTCGGCGGCTTTGGTTATAAACTTTTTCATTGCCATACCTCCGCCTTTTGTGTCGCTGTGTAGAATATCACCTTCTTGTTAACTGTCAGCCCCACCTCTGCCAATAGCTTCGCGTAGGTATTCACTTGCTCTTTATACTTCGGCAATTCGTTACCGGTTTTATAATCTATTATCGTTGCGCCATCTGCGCCCACTACTACCCTATCCGGTATGTGCATTTTCTCTCCCTGTTTCAATACCGCACGTTCGTTTATCACTTTTAATCCTTTCACAAAGTACGCCTGCATATCTGCATGGTACACCACCTGCTTTATCTGTGCTAACAGTTCCGCTTCGCTATCTTCTTCCACCCAACCTTCTGCTTTCATTCGGCGCACTACTTGCGTTTCATCGCCTGCATACTTCACACGCTTCAGTGCTTCGTGCAGCAGGTTACCTTTATCTATCCTGCCTTGTGTTGCTTCGCTCCACAGCAGGTCGGCGCGCATACGCACCTTAATGGTACTTGCCAGCAGACCTTTGCTCTGCGTTTTCTCTTTTACATATACAGGGCCGCTTTTATCCTTCTGCTCTCCTACCCTTCTATATTCCGCATCCCCGAAAGTTGCCGTAGCATAATCGTTCCACTTATCATGCTGTTGCAGAAAAGTAATCAGCAGCGCAGTAACCGAGTTATGCTCCGTGGGGTCTTTCTCCAAAAGTTCCGATAGTATATACAGCGCATCTTCGGGGCGCGTAGTGCCTACGTATATCAGGTTCAGCATATCCAGAAAGCTCTGCTGGTCTTCGCGCTCGTATAGGTCAGCATAGTCGGTTTCCTTCACCGTCTTCTCTACAGGTAGTATGCCCACGTTCAGTTGCGGCAGCCAAGGCTTGTCCAGCTTCACCCAAAAGAAGTTCTTCGTCAGCTTCTTCTTCTCGCTGGCATCGGCCAATATCACTATCGGGAACTGTAAGCCCTTCGACTTGTGTATCGTCATTATGCGTACAGCATCTATGCTCTCAGGGTATATAATGCTCTTCTTGTGTTTCACGCCTTCCCACCATATCAAAAAGTCGCCAATGCCGTTGCCATAGCGTGAGGCATAAAGCAATATCTCATCGGCGAAGAATTGTATAAACGGATCATCATCCTCGAAGGTAAATATGCGGATGAGCTGCTGCACCAGGTCGCCCATGCGGCCCGTTTGCAGGTCGCTACTGCGGAAGTACACGCCCGTCATATTCTCCAGCATCAACTCATATTCCTCGCTCGGCGTTTTAAAATCTATCTGCTCATACTTCACCTCTTTGCCCAATAGCAAGCAGGTATAATACATTATCTCGGCGCGCGCTATGTGGTCGTCTTTTCTATCAAGGTATCGTAGCACCGATAGCAACAGGCGCACCTTCGGGCTTTGGTGTATCAGCAAGCTTTCTGGCGATACTACTTTTATACCTTGCTGCACCAGGTACGCCGCTATTACACTCGCATTGGCATTACTGCGCGTTAGCACCGCTACATCTCTATAACTATAACCTCGCGTCAACGCATCTTCTACTATCGCCTTTACGCGCTCGCAGCGTACATCAGCGAGCGTCTTTTCTTCCTCACCATTCTCGCGCAGAAACTCGATGCTTACAAAGCCGCCATCATCTTTGCGGCCCTGCTCCTGGTAGAAGTCCTCATACACTGCCTTGTTGCCAAGTTCATTCAGCGCCAACATTTCTTTATAGAAAAGGTTGTTGAAGTCTATCACCTCCTTGCGGCTGCGGTAGTTCTTCTCCAGCGTTATAACCTGCGTACCGTAGTTGTGTATAGCCACCTCGCGCTCCTGTAGTATCAGGTCGCCCTCGGCGCCATATATTTTGGGCAGCATGGTAAACTGCTCGGCCTCGCCACCGCGAAAGCGATAGATGGCCTGCTTGCCATCGCCCACTATCAGGCTGTCCTCCGTTTTAAACTGCGAGTTCTCTATAAGCGGCAGCAGGTTGCGCCACTGTATCACGCTCGTATCCTGAAACTCGTCTATCAATATATTGTCGTAGCGCTCGCCTATGCGCTCGTATATCACGGGCGCGTCCTGGTCCTTCACTATCTCGAACACCTTGTGGTGAAAATCGCCGATGTACAATATGTTCTGCTCCTTCTTTATCTCGTCCATCAGCTTCTGCAAATCGGCTAATAGTATAAACGAATAGAAGTTCTTCAACAACAGTTTGGCCAGGTAATAATCCTTGCCATCGCGCTGCCATATTGTATTTATATTTTTAAAGTGTTGCTCCAGCTGACCACATATACTATCAATACTCGACAGCGCACTGCTGCTGCATTTAGTGCCGCCCCACTTGTTCTCCATTATCGTTTTCAGCACATAGCTATTGCCCAACACATTGCTAGGCATGGCCCCCTGCGCATACTTGCTAAAGAAACCGAATATGCCCTTATCGGCATAGTAGAAGTCCTTACTCGTCAGGCCTTGACTCAATATTAAATCATAGGCCTGCTTACCCTCTGCAAACAACAACTTCTCGAAGGCACTTACCTTGGTATACAAACTGCCACGCGCCTGGCGCATATCGTCAAACTGCACAAAGCGCAGACGCTGCACATGCGGTAACGCATCATCTACAAACAGTTCGCGGCCCAGGGCCTTTATGCCATAGTCCACGTTCCAACTGCTTCCCTCCTCTATCTTGCTCTCGGCAAACTCCACCACCGCCTGCGTTATCTGCGTGTCGCTCTCGCTCAAGCGGTCCAGCATTAACTCCACGGCTTGTGCCAACAGCTTGTTGCTGTCCATCTCTATATCAAAGCTCATGGGCAGGTGCAGGTCGTGCGCAAAACTGCGCACGATGCGGTGTACAAAACTATCGATAGTGCTAACCGAAATATCGCTATAGTTGTGCAGCATGTGGCGCAGTATATCGTTGGCCAGTTCGCGCAGGGCGGGCTCCGGCTTTTTGTGGTACTGGCTCAGCTCCGCGGCCAGGTCGTTATACTTCGGCGCGCCGGTGCTTATGCCCTCCAGCGCCTCTATAATGCGGCTCTTCATTTCGTTCGCCGCCTTGTTGGTAAAGGTAATGGCGAGTATGTGCCTGTACTTGCGCGGACTGGCAAATGCCAGGCGCAGATACTCCTTCACCAAGGTGTACGTTTTGCCGCTACCGGCACTTGCTTTATATATGTTTAACACGGCGCTTAATTACTGTGGCTGATAATTACAAAATACTAATGGTAATTGCAAACTAAGCCACCACTGCGCAATGTATTTGCGCAGTGGTGGGTTTATTTTTATGCGCCGTACTGTTGCGTATTTCTCCTTAGCGGGCGCGCCACGCGCCTTTAGCTTTGTATCTAAATATTTACCTAGCCTTAATTATTGTAATTAAGATGTAGATTGTAGAAGGGAGCGGGGTGAACTATGCCACGCGCTAGGTTAGAGGCCTACCGTACGTA
>JAFDYM010000342.1 GCA_018267435.1 Bacteroidota bacterium
TTCGGTGCATTGATAGTAGAAGATATTGTGGCCATTATACTTTTGGTGTTGCTATCTACCATAGCAGTTAGCCAAAAATTTGCAGGTACCGAGGCCTTGTTCTCTATAGCCAAGCTGGCATTCTTCCTTACGCTGTGGTTTGTGGCGGGTATCTTCTTTCTACCCACCATATTGCGCAAAATACAAAAGCACTTAAACGATGAGATGCTTTTGATAACATCGTTGGCTTTGTGCTTGCTGATGGTGTTGCTTGCGGTGCAGGTAGGTTTCTCGCCTGCACTTGGTGCCTTTGTAATGGGTAGCATACTGGCCGAAACTACCTTGGGCGAGCGCATAGAGCATTTAACCAAATCGGTAAAGGAATTGTTCGGTGCGGTATTTTTTGTATCGGTAGGTATGATGATAGACCCTGCCATGCTGGTAAAATATGCGGGCCCTATAGCCATTATAACTTTAGTAACCATAGTAGGCAAAACCTTCGGCACGTTTACTGGTGCATTGGTATCGGGGCAATCGCTTAAAACCTCGGTACAAGGCGGTATGAGCTTAGCGCAAATAGGCGAGTTTTCTTTCATTATTGCTACGCTTGGTGTTACTCTTGGCGTCACGTCCAATTTTCTTTACCCTATCACTGTGGCAGTATCGGCTGTTACTACTTTTACTACGCCATACATGATTAAGGGCAGCGGAAGAACGTACGAGTTCTTGAATAGCAAACTACCTACTAAGTGGACCACCGCCATTGCACGCTATGCAGGCAGTGCACAAAACATATCGCGCGGCAGCAGCGATTGGAACGTAATTATAAAGTCGTTGCTCATCAATACTGTAATTTATTCTGTAATAATAGTAGGCATAGTAATGTTGGTGCAGCGCTATGTAGTGCCTTATTTGCAACCGCAAAGTTATACTGCCACTGGTTTGATTTTAGCCGGTACTTTAATTGTAATAATGCCGTTTTTATGGGCACTATCGCTGCGCAAGATCAAGCCCGAAATAGTAGGTCGAATGTTGCTAAACCCTTATTATAAAGGCCCTTTTTTTATGCTGCAGATAATGCGCCTGGTACTTGCGGCGGTATTTGTAGGCTTTGTTATAAACAGCTTATTGGGTTATGTATGGGCAGTAGCGGCATTGTTGGTTATGATAACTGTGCTTTTGGTATTTCGCAACAAGCTGCAACGTGTATCGGAGTGGATAGAAAACCAGTTCTTCCGCAACTTCAATTATAAGGAAGAGAATGGGATGGAGGAGGAGAAGGACAAGATACTGAACACGGCACCTTGGGATGCACACTTTACCAGTTTCAATATAGATGTATATTTTCCGGGCATAGGGCAAACTTTATATGAAATGAAACTGCGTGAGCGCTTTGGTATAAACATAGCGGCCATAAAGCGCGGCGGTGTAAGAATAAATACGCCGCAGCGCGATGAACGCATATACCCGGGCGATAAGCTGTTTGTAATAGGTACCGATGAGCAGGTAGAGGCGTTCAGCAGTTTTCTGCAAAAAGACGACCGCGATGTAACCAAGCAGGCATTGAATGAACAGAATGTAACGCTGCAACAGCTAACTGTAAGCAAAACATCGCCGCTTGTAGGCAAAAGTATAAAGGAAAGCGCCATACGCGAGCGCACCCACGGCCTGATAGTAGGCATAGAGCGCCATGGCGAGCGCATACTAAACCCAGAATCGCACGTGGTAATAGAAGCCGACGATGTGATATGGATAGCCGGCCATAAGAACAGGATACTGGTGTTTATGAAGGAACTATAGACAGGCTAGTGGTGATTGGCTAGTAGCTAGTAGTAAAACCTAGTTAAATGTTCAATGCTGAAAGTTAAAGGTTAAGTTTGCCCTTTAATATCTTAATTCCATTACCCATGATACTTGCTGTAGATGTGTACTATGAAGGCGTAGCTGCAAAAGCAGTTGCCATACTATTTAACTGGAAGGACGATAAGCCCGCGCAGGTATATACTGCTTATATTGATAAAGTAGCACCTTACGAACCTGGGCACTTTTATAAGCGCGAGCTGCCTTGTATACAGGCAGTGCTAGAGGAGGTAGATTTTGAGCAAGTAGATGCCATATTGATAGACGGCTATGTATATGCGAGTAATACCAAAGCATACGGCCTAGGCGGACACCTATACGAAGACATAGCACGCCGCGCACCCGTAATAGGCGTAGCTAAAACACCCTTTGCCAACAACGAAGAAACCTGCATGGAAATAACACGCGGCGACAGCAAGAAGCCACTGTATGTATCGGCCATAGGTATTGACCTTGCCGAACCTGCCGTAGAGGTAGCAGGCATGCACGGCGAGTTCCGCATACCTACAGTACTGAAAGAGTTGGATAGATTGACGAGAGCGGAGGCATGACAGGCCTAAACGTATAGGCTGAATAGATTATTTGCCTTTATAACCTATACTGTTCTTAGTTAATTAGTTTTACTATATGTGTATGGAGTATATGTATATAGTATTGTATGTTGTTAATGATTATAGTAAGTATTAATCCTTAGTAAGTAGGCTTTCTATCCCCAAAACTGCCGTTTCATCCCATAAATTATTGAACATTTTAGAGGCATCTAACTTTGCTGCAGAGAAAAGCAGGAAGCCGAAAATGCTATGTAGAGTAGGCAATAAAAAAATAACCATGAAGAATTTGAAAGCAATCGCTGTCATTGTTTTGGCAGCAAGCCTAATGTCGCTAATTGCCCTAGGCGAAAGAGGCCGTTCTTTTACACCTAACTACAAAGGCTGGTATTACCTAAGAACACAGTTTACCGGCGATGATCTTTCGCTTGAAAGCAATGGCGCAGCAAGCACATATATGAATGGCGGTTCTTTTATGTCTTCGCAGAAAGGTGCTAGCGGTACCATGTGGCAA
>JAFDYM010000343.1 GCA_018267435.1 Bacteroidota bacterium
ATATTGAATACATATCGTTGGAGGAAGCCCGCGCAAACAAACTACAGATAGACTGGAGCAAGCACAACATGAAGAAACCAAACAAACTTGGCATCACTGTGTTTGAAGATTATCCTTTAGATGAATTGGTACAGTATATCGACTGGTCGCCATTCTTCTCTACCTGGCAAATGGCGGGTACTTTCCCTAAAATATTCGAGAGCGATAAGTACGGTGCCGAAGCGAAGAAAGTGTACGACGATGCGCAAGTACTATTGAAGCAGATAGTAGAGGAAAAGTGGATTACTGCCAAGGCGGTGATTGGTTTGTTCCCTGCCAATAGCGACAACGAGTTTATAGATGTGTACGACCACGAAGGCAAGCCACTGACTACCTTCCACCACATACGCCAACAAGGCAAGAAGAAGGGCCAACCTAACTATTGCCTTAGCGATTATATAGCACCTAAAGGTACCAATGATTACTTCGGTGCGTTTGCGGTAACTACGGGTATAGGTATAGAAAAGCACGTGGCCAAGTTTGAAGCCGACCACGACGACTACCATAGCATCATGCTAAAGGCATTGGCCGATAGGTTAGCCGAGGCATTTGCAGAGCGCATGCACCAGCGCGTGCGTAAGGAATACTGGGGCTATGCAGCAGACGAGACATTGAGCAACGAAGACTTGATACAGGAAAAGTACCAAGGTATTCGCCCTGCGCCGGGCTACCCTGCCTGCCCAGACCATACCGAGAAGCCTATACTGTGGGACCTATTAAAAGTAGAGCAAAACACAGGCATTAGGTTAACCGAGAGCAATGCCATGTACCCAGCATCATCGGTAAGTGGTTTCTACTTTGCCAACCCTAACATACGCTACTTTGGTGTAGGCAAAATAGAGAAAGACCAAGTACAACAACTAGCCGAAGCAAAAGGCTTTACCCTAAAAGAAATGGAAAGATGGCTAAGCCCTAACTTGGCTTATTAAATTCATTCCACTTTTGTCATTGCGAGCGACCGAAGGGAGCGCGGCAATCTCCATATCCCTATGCTGTCATTGCGAGGAACAACGTGACGAAGCAATCCCCAGAAACACAGCTACCTCTTTGGGGATTGCCACGCAAAGCTTTGCATTGCTCGCAATGACAAAGAAAAATTTGGCGCGGGTACGGCAGAGCCTCGCTCGTACTGCTGGTTCCCACGGGCGTTCGTACTGCTGACTATTTACTATCAAAGCATAAACTGGAGCGAAGGTCCGCTCGCATCAATAGACAGCTTAGTTTGAAATGAAGGAGCTAGAAAATGTGGGATATTTACCGATTCACCTTATTTTGCCAAATACCAACAATTAAGCTTATATAATTATAAAGAATGGCAAAAAGAGCGCGGCTAGAATCTGGTAGTATTATTGAAATACCACTAAATTTTCTATCTAAATGTTTATACGCAAAATATATAAATATGTCAGATTACATAGAGAATAGTGCTGAAGTAATAAAAGTTTACAGTTATACAAGTGATATTAGTTTAGAGTGTATTGATAATATTTGTCTTGAGGAAGATGATCTATTGATAGGTTATAGAAAAATTGCTGGTATTCGAAAGGCAATTAATGCAGGACTATGGAAGATAGTTGGTAAAAGAAATGTTTTGGATAAAGAAAAGTTGATTCCTGACTATAAACGTTACTATCCTTCTATACCTAGTTTGGAGCGGGACGCCAAAGAATGGCATTACATGATCAACGATAATGTTAATACATTAACTTTCGCTGAAAGAGAAACCGTAAGGCACCTCGAATTGAGTGCTGCTTATGGAACAGGTCTTATGGAAGTAAGGGCAGCAATGGAGTTCATACGAAAGCAGAATAAAAATTTAAACGACTATTTTGATATGAATACCTATGTCAATATTTCGATGGCAGACGATGTATATAGTAGGCCAATGTATAGCGATATACCATTAGGAATTAGAGGAAAGAGGATTGTTTAGTAATCTATAATGATTAATGTTACGCCGTTGTGGAGTTTTAGCGAAGCGCCTCCAACAACAAGAGAAGCTCTTATTGCTTGATTAAATATCTTCGTGTCTTCGCGCCTTCGTGGCTAAACAAAACCCCCATGCCCTTCACCTTCTCCATACAAAGCAAAGTAAACGCCGATAAACAGGCGCTGTGGCAGCACGTTACACAGATGCAGAACGTGAACTATGAACTGCTACCTATAGTACGCATGACATATCCCGCTGATAGGGCCGCCTTGAACGGTGCAGATGTACCTTTGCATACACCACTTTTTACAAGCGTACTGTTGCTGTTCAGCATCATCCCTATCGACTTACATCACTTAGCGTTCGATAAGATAGATGATGGCAATGCCTTCTACGAAAACTCGACTACACTTACACATAAATACTGGAAACACACACGCACATTAACCGCTACCGATGGCGGCACATGGGTAAAAGATGAGGTTACTTTTCAGCCGCGCTTGCCATTGTTGGGGCATCTATTTTTGCCTGTGTACAAGCAGGTGTTTGCGCATAGGCATCGCAGGTTGACCAAACTGTTTCAGTATTGACATTGTTGCTTGCATTACATTTTAACCTTTGCGGTTCTTTGCGTCTCCACTTCGCGCCCTCTGCGTGCAACTGTATTTTCTGTATCTGCTGTCCGTAGTAGCACACTACGCACCAAACCGAGGGGTGGTATCAATAAATTTTCACAACTGTTTGGCTGCCAATTATTTGCATGAGTCCCAGGGTAGCAGTTTTTTTAGTATTTGCTGTTTTTGATACCCCCCTCACCTATGCCCACAGTATGAAGGCGCGTCCCGTCATACGTCGGGATAAATATGGCAACCTATAGTACGCTGCTAGCGCAATAATACCGCCCCAAACAATAAAAACTTAGCATTAGCACAGCCCTAGGAACTTGGTAGCTACTTCTTTTTGTATAAGTCCATTTCTTTTATGTAGTTCCATACCTTGGTAGGTAGAAAATACTGCATAGATATCCCCTTGTTTATCCCCTCGCGGATAAAGGTTGCCGATATATCTATAAACGGAAAATCGAGCATCTTTACATTAGGGTTATCGGCATAGGGGTTGCTATCGCTGCCACGGCGCTTGTACACGTATATAGGATACTTCGCCATTATCTGCTCGTAGTTCTTCCACTTGTGCAGGGTCTCTATATTGTCGCTACCCATTATAAGGCAAAACTGGTGCTGTGGGTGCTTCTCGTTTAGGTAGGTAAGGGTATCTATAGTATAGCTAGGCTTAGGCAGGCTAAACTCTATGTTGCTTACTGATAGGTTAGGGTTATCCTCAATGGCTAAATTTATTAAATGAAGTCTGTCATATTCATTTAAAAGCGTATCCTTGTTCTTCAATGGGTTTTGTGGGCTTACCACTAGCCATACTTTATCAAGGTCGGTGGTTTGCTGCAGGTAGTTAGCAATAATAAGGTGACCAGTATGTATGGGGTTGAAGGAGCCAAAAAACAAACCGATTTTCATAACCTACTCTTTGAAAAATCTCGTGACGAAAGCCATTTTCTGCGCACAGCGTATATTACTAGAAAGAATGCCAATATACCCATACCGCCTAGCACCTCCCAAAATCCAAGGGGGTCGTTAGCGCGGGGTATTACGGTAAAGTTCATACCATATAAACTAGCCACAAAGGTAAGCGGAAGGAAGATGAACGACACAATGGTCAAGGTCTTCATTACGTTGTTCATTTTGTGTGTTTGCAGCGAATAGAAGAAATCCATCAGCGAGTTGATTTGCTCGCGTTGAAAATCTAGTTCTTCTATATTGCGTAGCATGTGGTCGTCAAGGTCGCGCAGGTAGTACTTGTTATCTACATCAAAGTACTCTACGTTATTGCGCTCAAGCGTAGTTATCAATTCGCGCGCTGGTAAAAAACTTTTGCGCATGTACAACAATTCACTCTTCAGCTTCTGCATTATCAATATATGGCTATCACTAGCTTTGTGCAGTATCTCCGCGTCTAATATTTCCAGTTTATGGTCTATATGTTGTAGTACGAAATAGTAATTGTCGATGATGATATCCAGCAGGCGGTATAGTAGGTAGTCTTCACCCTTGCCACGTGCGCGTGTAGTGCCGGCTACTAGTTTATCGCCCAGTTGTGTTTTGAAAATTCCGTAGTCTTCCTCGGTGAAAGTTATCAGCATATTATCCTTTAGTACAAAGCTTATTTGCTGGTCCTCTATTTTGCCATTTATAAGCGCGAACATACGCATAACTATAAAGAATGAATCGCCGTAGTCCTCTACTTTGGCACGCTGCTCGGTGTGTATTATATCTTCAACCACCAATGGGTGTAGTTGAAATATCTCTGCAGCTTCTTTTATGTCTTCCTTCTGCTTGGCACCAGTTATTATTATCCAGTTTACATGGCTATTTCGCCCTAGCTCAGCACAATCCTTCAAGCTTACATGCTCTTTGTAAACACACTCTTCGCTGTTATAGCGGTATAGCTTTATTTGTTCTTTGCCACTCATTCTACCATAAAAGTAGCAATAAGCATACCCCACCCATACGCACTTGCTAACCACACAGCCCTTTTGTGCATACAGATAAATACAACAGAAAAATATTTAACCACAGATGAACACAGATACACACGGATTGTTAACCAGATGGTTGTTTAATCCTTTCGTTTTTTAATCTGTGGCCATCTGTGTTATCCGTGGTTGATAATTGTATTGTTCTTATTTTCGCACATTATGCGCGAGGTAATAACCAGTACACAGAACCCGAAAATTAAAAACCTGAAGAAGCTAGATAAAGCTAGCGAGCGCAGGGAGCAGGGTGTGCTATTAATAGAAGGCCTGCGCGAGGTGTTGCTGGCTTACCGTGCGGGCTACGAGATAACGGCGCTATACATTTGCGAGGATATTGTAAAAGACCAAGAAGAATATAAGCTGAGCGAGCTACCGAAAAGCTTGCTAGACCGTGCTTACTATTTATCGGTAGCGGTGTACAACACAGTAGCCTACCGCGAAACTACTGAGGGCATAATAGCTACTGCCAAACCCAAAGAGCTATCGCTTGCCAACCTAAAGCTGAGTGAAAAGCCCTTGATATTGGTAATAGAAGCAGTAGAGAAACCTGGTAACCTAGGCGCCATGCTGCGCACCTGCGATGCCGCCGCCGTAGATGCCGTAATAGTATGCGACCCCAAGACTGATGCCTATAACCCTAATGCCATACGTAGTAGTGTGGGCACTGTGTTCACTAATCAAATAGCCCTGTGCCACAGCGGTGAGGCCATAGCATATTTGAAAGAAAAGGGCATTACCACATTTGCTGCGGAGCTAAGTGCTACTAAGGCGCACTACCAGCAGGATTTTGTACAAGGCACTGCCATAGTAGTAGGCACCGAGGCTACTGGCTTAAGTAATGAATGGATGAACGCCGCCAACGAGAAGATAAAGATACCTATGCTAGGCCAAATAGACTCCCTGAACGTAAGCGTAAGTGCGGCGGTGCTTTTGTTTGAAGCTAGAAGACAAAGAGCATTGTAGAGACGCAATACGTTGCCGCTTTACGTAACTTGGCTTGTGGTTCTCCCTTTAGGGAGTTAGAGGGTAAGCAAGCCAAGTGCTATCGAGGCAAACAATATCTACCGATTGAAAACTATAGTTTGCCGCTAACTAGGCTTTTTTTCTTAGCTCCTTAGTGCCTTAGTGGCTAAAGTCTTACCTTCGCGCCGCATGAGTACCGAAGCCAATATTCCACCTGCCAAACACGATCCATACGCCGCGCTAAAAATTGCCCCATTCCGCAATTTTCAGCTATCGCGCTTCCTATTAACGTTTGCCATACAGATGTTGGAAACCGTATTGGCTTGGCGGCTGTACGAAATAACTAACGACCCCCTTGCCCTAGGTTTAATAGGTTTGTTCGAGGCTATCCCTTTTATCATTACATCTTTCTTTGGTGGACACGCTGCTGATACTTACAACCGCTACAAAATTGCACGCGGTACTATCATAGCTATTACCTGCAGTTTTATGGCGGTTGGCTTAATTCTTACAGGACATATACCTGTTATTAAGCACTTAGGTATTACTCCTATTTATGTCATAGTAGGCTTTACGGGTATAGCGCGCGGCTTTATGGCACCAGCGTACCAAAGTATATTTCCGCAACTGTTGCCACGAAACTTATACGCTAATGGCGCTACCTGGGGTAGCAATGCTTGGCAAACGGCAGCGGTGGTAGGTCCAGCGGCTGGTGGTGTTATATATGGCTATGCTACATCGTGGGCTTTGCCTGCGGTAGAAATAACTTACGGTATCGGCTTTATATTGATGGTGGCATCGTTTTTCTTGTTTCTACGCGTACCTGTAAAAGAAACACCACCGAAAGAGAAGCATGAAACACTAATGGAATCGCTAACCGTAGGCCTAAAGTTTGTTTTCAATAAACAGCTAATGTTATCTGCCATATCATTGGATCTATTCGCTGTATTGTTTGGGGGTGCGGTAGCACTGTTACCCGTGTTTGCTAAAGATATTTTGCATACCGGTCCGCAGGGTATGGGCTTGTTGCGTGCTGCACCGTTTTTAGGTTCGGTTAGTATGGGCTTTTTCTTGGCCTATTATCCACCTACCCATAAGGCGGGTCGCAATTTGTTGATAGCCGTTACTGGCTTTGGCTTAGCTATCATCGGTTTTGCATTTTCCGAAAACTTCTATCTATCGTGGGTTATGCTTTACCTAACGGGGGCCTTCGATAACATTAGCGTAGTTATCCGCCAAACTATATTACAAGTACTTACACCCGATAATATGCGCGGACGCGTAAGTGCAGTGAACCAAATTTTCATTGCATCTAGCAACGAGATTGGTTCGTTTGAATCTGGCGCTATGGCTAAGCTAATGGGCACAGTACCCTCTGTTATCTTCGGTGGATGTATGACGCTGTTGGTAGTAGTAATTACCTACTTCTTCGCCCCACAAATGCGTAGATTGGAGAACTTGGGTGAGGATACGAAGTAGGGGGGTAGAAAACCTAAGAAGCAAGTACAAGATGTTATCCGAAGGATGACATCTCTGTTGTATAAACTAAAGGGGTAAAATAAACAGCACTGTTTTTTTAGCGTAGTGATTATCACGTCCGACTATGCTTTAATTCAGCCATGTAGAGATGTCATCTTTCAGATAACATCTCGGTTTCTACTTTTTAAATAAGTCAAAGAATTATGTAGCCACTATTATATTTACAATATGTCAACCCCAAACTATTTTGCCGAATTCGATTATGGGGCTTATTACCACATATTCAACAGAAGTAATAATAAGGAGCGCATTTTTATTGCTGATGAAGACTACCAGCATTTTCTAACCTTGTTCAATAAATATCTTGGCGCATATCTTGATGTGTATGCATATTGCCTTTTACCCAACCATTTTCATTTTATGGTTTCGGTTAAAGCGGCATCAGATATTACGTTGACTAATGATAATCTCTACATTGATGATATTATAACAGAGCAGTTCCGTAAGTTTTTCATTAACTACTCACAATGGTTCAATAAGAAACACTTCCGAAGCGGTAATTTATTTCATCGTAGGTTTAAACGTTTATTTATTGATAGTGAGTCGCATTACACGCAACTTATCTGCTATATACATTTAAATCCCCTTAAGCATAAAGTACAAATAGATTATGAAAACTATCCTTGGAGTTCCTACAAGGCTATCCTTTCAAATGCAGAAACAAAACTAAAGCGAAATGATATTCTGGATTTTTTCGGCAGTAAATTAGGTTTTGAAAATGCACATATATGGCAAGAAGATTTGTATACGGGCAGTTACATTATAGAAGACTAATTAGAAAAGCATGTTCGAGATGTTATCCGAAGGATGACATCTCTGTTGTATAACCTAACAGGTTGCTACTACATACACCCCTAATTTTCTATGGTATCTCTAGATATTAGTATTTTAGTTTAGTCATTCAGAGATATCATCCTTCGGATAACATCTCGCCTTTTTCGCCGTTCTATACCCATGCGTACCCTATTCTATTTATGCCTCATACTATTAGCCGGCTGTACCAGTAAAATAGATCATGAAACCATCATTGCCATTCAACCCATTGGCAGGTTGGAAGCTGCGAAGATA
>JAFDYM010000344.1 GCA_018267435.1 Bacteroidota bacterium
TTACGCGCTTAGCCAAGCCGTAAGATATTTTCTCTATTATCTTATCTACGTCCATACAGTGTGCCAAGGCACGGCGTACGGCAAAGTCGGCCAATTTAGGGTTGCGCATGTTTAAACCTAAGTAGCCGTAGCTAAGTTGGTCAGGCTTGTAGAAGTTGTACTTCTCTAGCATTTTGTTGTCTTTCTCTAGCTCCAAGAAATCTTTCGATTTCAAGCCTGTCAATACGTCTATCTTCTCGCCTTTCAATGCTGAAGTTGCCGCATTTATATCTACTATCAATTCGTAAGTTATACGTTCTGGGTTAGCTACAAAGTCGCGGTTAACGCTGCGTAGCTTATCGCCCCACCAGTTTTCTTTCTTCTTCAATATTACACGTTGGCCAGTTATCCATTGGTCAAGCTTGTAAGGGCCTGCACCGCTTACTAGTTTAGGGTCGCGAGCGTAAGATTCTGAGTTAAACTGCTTTGCAAACTTAATAATGTCTGGGTTCGACTTCAATTTGGCAGCTTGCTTAGGGTCGTTCAATTGTTTAACCGTAAACTTGCGCATTAACTTTTCAGGGTCGTAGTTGTACTCAGGCATAATAGCGTGTGTACCAGCCGATATCTCGCTCATCATGTAGCGGCCTTTGCACATTACCGTAAATTTGCGGTTGTTGCTTGGGTCTACTACTATATCATCTATGAACTCGATATAAGGGCGCTGCTGTTCGGCATCTACCTGTGGGTTTTTAAGTGCTTTAATACTAAATACATAGTCATCGGCAGTTATAGGTGTACCGTTATCCCATGTAGCTTCAGGACGTATTTCGTAAGCTAGCGATAGGCCGCCTTTGTATTCACCTTCTTCTATAAGGGTAATAACAGGGCGCTCCTTAGCCACTACAGGAAATATGTTGAAAGAATCTGGATCTACATCTTCAAGCGTAAAGAACATACGCGATATGGCGTAACCTGCATCGGCAGCCGAATAAGTTAGCGGGTTTAGCTTATCTATATCGCCCGATATGTGGATGATAACCTCATTTTTACCTGCACGATCACTTTTAACAGCTGTGCGATCAATCTTTTTCTCGTCTGAAGTGTTGTTATTACTGTTGCCGCCACCGCACGATGAAAGTGCCATAACTGCAGTAATAGCCGATAGGGTAATTAGCTGGCGCATATTTTTAGAATTATTTTAAGGTGGACAAATATAGGAATATAGCTTTGAGTACATAACAAAACCGCAAAATGGCAAAAGTGTTAATAACAGGCGCTACGGGCCTGATAGGCAGTAGACTTACAGAAATGTTAAAAGATTCGGGACATATAGTTGTACATATGGGCCGGGGCGAAAAAAAGGATACGGACGTACCTCAATATACTTGGGACGTGCAAAAAGGCAAGCTAGATGAAGCTGCCTTTGAAGATGTAACTACTATTATACACCTAGCTGGCGCCAGCATAGCCGATAAGGCATGGACCGATGAGCGCAAAAAGGAAATACTGGATAGCCGCATAAAGAGCGCAGGGCTGCTCCATAAGTTTTTGCAAAAAGGGCAGCATAGCGTAGATACCTTTATTAGTGCCTCGGCAGTAGGCTACTATGGCGATAGGGGTGCTGAGGTGTTGACCGAGGACATGCCCAAAGGCGAAGGCTTTCTAGCCGATGTATGTGCCAAGTGGGAAGATGCCGCTATTAATATAGGTAAGCTAGGTATACGCGAAGTAAGTATACGCATAGGTATAGTACTGGCTAAAGAAGGCGGCGCACTGCCCGAACTGGCGCGGCCCGTGCCCTTTGGCATAGCGCCTTACTTTGCTAAAGATAACCTATACTACCCCTGGGTACACAAAGACGATGTATGCGGCATAATGATACACGCCGTAAATAATAAGCAGATGAACGGAGCTTACAATGCCACAGGCCCTAAACCGCTCTTAATAAAAGACCTGATGCAGGATATACTAATGGCCCACCATAGCAAGGCGCTACTTATACCCACACCACCCATAGCCATAAAACTAGCACTTGGCGATAGGCAGGAACTAGTACTAAGCAGCCAAAACTGTAGCGATAAAAAAGTGTTGGCCACTGGCTATCAATTCAAATACACAACAGCATTAAAGGCACTACAGCAGATATACGCATAATACAAAAGCCGCACCCAATACTAGGTGCGGCTGCTTTCTATAGGGGGTTAAGGCCTAAATTTTGGCTCTTGCTTAGCTTAATTTGCCACTACTGTACTATCAGCACCTTCGCTTGCAGGTACCGAGGCCGTTGGGGCCGTAGCCGAGGCGCTTTCGCTTACCGATTTTAGGTTGGCTAGGCCATTTTCGAAGTCTTTGCCTATCATTTTATCCATTGGCATAAATACGCCCATTGCGTTAAATGGGAAGGTCATATTACCATGCATTACCCAGTCCACTTTTTGGCCGCCATCTGCTGGTGTTACGCTTACGGTCACATCGCTGTGGCTTTCATAAGGTTTTAAAAATGCTAGATCCCATGTAACCGATTTGTTTTCCTCCAATGCCTTAATGGTCATTGAACCTTCGCCCGTTTTGGGTCCCTTCCAGCTACGTTTAGTACCTACGGCACCATCTGTGCCCTCTAAGGTAACTTCCGTTTTACCTTCATCATACTTGCCCCAAGGCTCCCACTTATTAAAGTTCTCGAACAAACGGACGTTATTATATACCACATCTTGAGGGGCATTAATAGTTATACTGCGGCTAACGGTGTATTCTTTCGGGGCTATTAGGCCTATTACAACTACCGCAACTACCAGCACAGCTATTACTATGCCTATCACTTTCAATACTTTCATATGCTTAGGTTTTGGTTTAAGCGAAAGGTAAAAAGTTAAAACAAGAAAAACGAAAATTGCTTTGCTAGAATTATGTGCCGCAAAGTTTATAATATTGAAATATGAGTGAAGCGAAAACAGTACGTGCCGCACATGGCACCGAGTTACAGTGTAAAGGCTGGGTACAAGAGGCAGCCCTGCGTATGTTGTATAACAACCTTGACCCCGATGTGGCCGAACGCCCCGAAGACTTAATAGTATATGGCGGCCTAGGCAAGGCAGCCCGCAACTGGGAGGCATTCGATAAGATAGTAGAATGCCTAAAGGACCTTGAGGAAGATGAAACCCTAATGATACAAAGCGGCAAGCCCGTGGGCGTGTTGCGCTCGCATAAAGATGCACCGCGCGTGTTGCTAGCCAATAGCAACCTAGTTGGCAAGTGGGCCAACTGGGAACACTTTCGCGAGTTGGAGAAAAAGGGGCTCATCATGTACGGACAAATGACCGCTGGAAGTTGGATATACATAGGTAGCCAAGGTATAGTACAAGGTACTTACGAAACGTATCTATCGCTAGCTAACCAACACTACAATGGCAGCCTTAAAGGCACGCTTAACGTAACTGCTGGTTTGGGTGGCATGGGTGGTGCACAGCCCCTTGCCATAACCATGAACGAAGGCGTGTGCCTTGCGGCAGAAGTAGAAGAATGGCGCATAAAAAAACGCATAGAAACGCGCTACCTAGATAAGTATACACACGATATTGATGAGGCTATAGAATGGGCACTACAAGCCAAACAAAACGGCGAAGCAATATCGATAGGCGTGTGCTGCAATGCAGTGGAACTGCTACAGCGCTTGATAGACAAAAGCATAACGCCAGATACATTGACCGACCAAACCTCTGCGCACGATGAACTGGTGGGTTATTTCCCCGAGCACCTAAGCGTAGAAGAAGCGCGCGTGCTGCGCGATAGCAAGCCCGATGAATATATCAGCCGCTCGCTTGACACCATAGCCAAGCACGTGCAGCAAATGCTGGAACTGCAAAAGCGTGGCGCTATCACTTTCGATTACGGCAATAATATACGCGGACAAGCCAAGGACAAGCGCGGCGTGCAAAACGCTTTCGATTTTCCGGGCTTTGTACCTGCTTATGTGCGCCCCTTGTTCTGCGAGGGCAAAGGGCCCTTCCGCTTTGTGGCACTAAGTGGAGACCCACAGGATATTTACACTTGCGACGAGAAACTGAAAGAGCTTTTTCCTGAAGATAAAGGTCTGTTGCGTTGGCTAACTTTAGCTAAAGAAAAGATTGCCTTTCAAGGTTTACCTGCGCGTATATGTTGGCTAGGTATGGGCGATAGGGAGAAGGCTGGTTTAGCCTTTAACCAATTGGTGGCAGAAGGAAAACTAAAAGCCCCCGTGGTAATAGGGCGCGACCACTTGGATACAGGCAGCGTAGCCTCGCCAAACCGCGAAACCGAAGCCATGAAAGACGGCAGCGACGCCATAGCAGATTGGCCGATATTGAACGCGCTCATCAACACCGCAGGCGGTGCTAGCTGGGTTAGCTTTCACCACGGTGGTGGCGTAGGTATGGGCTATAGCCTACATGCAGGTATGGTAATAGTAGCAGATGGTACAGAAGATGCAGCCCGCAGGCTAAGGCGCGTGCTACATAACGACCCTGCCATGGGCGTTATACGCCACGCCGATGCAGGCTACGAACTGGCTAAA
>JAFDYM010000345.1 GCA_018267435.1 Bacteroidota bacterium
AAAAACACTTGTTGAAGAGGCTGTACAGCGCCGCTTGGTAAGCGATGTGCCTTTGGGGTGCTTTTTGAGCGGTGGTATAGACTCTTCGATAGTAACGGCCTGCGCGGCAAAGCATATAAAGCAGCTTAACACCTATAGCATAGGCTACAAGGATGAAACCTATTTCGACGAAACAAAATATGCCAACCTAGTAGCTAACAAGTTTGGCACCAACCATACCGTGTTCTCCGTATCGAATGATGAGATGTTCGAACATATACACGATATACTTGATTATATAGACGAGCCTTTTGCCGACTCATCGGCCATAGCAGTATATATACTCAGCAAAAAAACCAGGCAGAAAGTAACCGTAGCACTATCAGGCGATGGTGGAGATGAGCTATTTGCGGGTTACAACAAGCATAAGGCTGAGCTAATGATGCGCAGAGGCGGGTTATTAAATAGCATAGTAAAAGCAACCGCGCCTGTATGGAGTGCGTTACCACAATCGCGCCACGGCGGTGTAGGAAATTTGTTTAGAAAGTTGCACCGCTATGCTGATGCCTCTAGCCAATCTGAAAAAGATAGATATTGGCGCCTATGTAGCCTATTGCCCCAGCAACACGCATTACCCTATATCAAAAACATAAGCCAGGCCGAAATACACGAAACAGAGCAGCGCAAACAAAAACTACTTGAAGGCATTACCGCACAGGGCGATATAAATGATGTGCTTTATACTGATATGAAAATGGTATTGCCGGGTGATATGCTTACAAAAGTCGATCTAATGAGTATGGCAAATAGCTTAGAGGTGCGCGTACCCTTGTTAGACTATACGGTTGTAAATTATGCCTTTTCTCTTCCACAGCAGTTTAAAAGCGATGGCACTACAGGTAAAAAAATATTGAAAGAAGCATTTGCCGATGTGTTGCCTGCCGAATTGTTTACTAGACCTAAACACGGTTTTGAAGTACCTTTGCGAAAATGGCTGCTAAACGGGTTGCACAACTTAATAGAGAACGAGCTTTTGAGTAAAGACTATATAATCAACCAAGGTATATTTAACGCCGTAGAGGTAGAAGCGCTTAAAAAGCAACTGCGTAGCAACAATCCGGGCGATGCCCATGCTACAATATGGGCATTGGTAGTGTTTCAACATTGGTATAAAAGATTAATAAAATAATAATGGAAGCAACTAATAGTAATCAGCATACACGTTGTATTGTTTGCAATAGCCCTGAGCTAGCAACACTTAGCAACTATGAAAAACATAACATGGTAAAGTGTGCCAAATGCGGCATGGTGTTTATGAAACTTATACCAACATTAGAGGAGCTAAACAACCATTACAAAAATTATTCTTACGATAGAGAGGTATATGTTTCGCCTGTAACAATTAAGAGATATAATGAATTACTAGATGAGTTTGAAAAATATAAGCTGACTGGCAATATGCTTGATGTAGGCTGCGGAGTTGGTCTATTTTTAAATGTAGCCAAGCAACGTGGCTGGAACGTATATGGCACAGAATATTCAGATAAGGCTGTAGAAATATGTACCGCCAAGGGAATAGAAATGAAGAAAGGAAAGTTGAATGCCAAGGCATTTGACATTCCTTTCGATATAATAACATCGTTTGAAGTTATTGAGCATATAAACAATCCGAACGAAGAGCTTGACAATATCAATGCCCTACTTCGTAAAGGCGGCCTCTTTTATTGCACTACACCTAATTTCAATGCACTAGCAAGGTTCTATGTAAAAGCAGACTATAACGTTATATCATACCCAGAACACTTATCATACTATACTCCTAGTACTATTAAGTATCTCGGTAAAAAGCATGGTCTTAAAGCATTGCGCGTTGCTACCACAGGCATAAGTATTACGCGTATTATAAACAGCAAGCCTTCTCCCAAAACCGTTTCTACGGAACAAAAAACCGCAAGTCCTAATGTAGGTAGCGAAACTGCCGACGAGAAGCTTAGGCAAACGTTTGAAAATAACAAACTGGCAAGCATTGCAAAGTCGATGGCCAATTGGTTGTTTACAGTTACCGGAACAGGATCAGCTTTGAAAGCATATTTTGTAAAACCGTAACAAGCAAAATACAAATGCCCCGCGTACTAAGAATTATAAATAGACTAAACCTAGGCGGCCCCACCTACAATGCGGCATACCTAACCAAGTACATGGAACCCCAGTACGAAACGCTACTGGTATCGGGTATGAAGGAGGAGAGTGAAGAAAGTTCGGAATATATAGTAGAAAACCTAGGTATAAAGCCTGTGTACATGCCCGATATGTACCGCGAGCTGAACCCCTTTAAAGATTACAAATCGTACTACAGGCTGCGCAAGCTTATAGATGATTACAAACCCGACGTGGTACACACCCATGCCGCCAAGGCTGGGGCGGTAGGCAGGCTGGCCGCTATACACAGCGGTGTAAAAGTTATTGTACACACGTTCCATGGCCATGTGTTCCACTCCTATTTCAACCCTGCCAAAACCCGCATGTTTATTGAAATAGAGCGCTACCTAGCCAAGCGCACAACGGCTATAATTACGCTTAGCGATATTCAGAAAAGCGAACTGGTTGATACCTTTAAAATTGCGCCTGCCAACAAATTTGAAATAATACCCCTAGGGTTCGACCTGCGCAGATTTGAAGAAAGCAAAGAGGAGAAGCGCAAACGCTTCCGCGCTATGTACAACATAGCTGATGATGAAATAGCCATAGGCATAGTGGGCAGGCTAGCCCCTGTTAAAAACCACCCCTTATTCCTAAATGCAATAAAACAAGTAGCTGAGCAAACCCAACAAAAACTACGCGTGTTTATAATAGGCGATGGCGAAGAAAGGCCCAAACTTGAAGCCATGGCTCATAGTTTACAGCTAAACTATACAGCCACAAAAGGCCAAAAGGCCCTGCTAACCTTTACCAGTTGGATAAAAGACATAGATGTATCGAATGCTGGGATGGATATAATAGTACTAAGCTCCGATAACGAAGGCACCCCTGTTAGCCTTATCGAAGCACAGGCATCGGCCAAGCCTATAGTTTCTACCAATGTAGGAGGTATAGAAAACGTAGTACTTACCAACGAAACAGCACTACTTTCGGAGCGGGGCAATGCCCAACAGCTAGCACAAAACATACTAGCACTTACCGAAAATGCCCAACGTAGGCTGGCTATGGCACAAAAAGGTAGCGACCATGTTCGCGAAAAATTTAGCTATACTCGATTGTGTAGCGATATGATACAGTTATATGACCGACTGTTGATGCGTTGAAAGCATAATTAGCCTTTTTATTAGTTTTGTAAGTATCAATACTATAAATGAATAAGTTCTTCTTGGTCATAACTGTATGGTTTGCTGTTGTTATTGCATTGCCATCATGCCGCTCATTATACCCCAACCAAGTATTTAGGCAGCAGGACTACCAGTACTTTGACCTAGCCCAAAAAGAGGTGGGGCAATATATTATGCAGCCTGGCGATGTATTTACGCTTAGGGTGTATTCAAGAGACGGGTTCCGCCTTGTAGATGTTATAAATAGCCCTGGTATTGAAAAGTCGGGGGTTTCCAACAACCAAACTCCTATTAATCAAAACCAAACAAACTCATTCACTTACGTAGTAGATAAAGATGGGGTAGTAAAACTACCGGTGCTAGGCTTCTTTTATGTAAAGGGATATACCGAAAGTGAGCTTGAGCGTATTCTGGCCGAAAAATATGCAGGATTGTTTGTTGATCCTTGGGTGTCAGTAAAAGTGGTAAACAGAAGAGTATTCGTATTTAAGGGCAGCAACGCATCGGTACTATTACTTGATGAATACCCCATATCGTTAATAGAGGCGATAGCAAAAACGGGGGGATTGGATGCCGATGCCAAAGCTTACAAAATAAGGGTAATAAGAGGCGACGTTAAAAACCCCCAAGTTCACTTGGTTGACCTCTCATCTATAGAAGGGATACGAAAGGCAGACTTGTCTATACAACCAAACGATATAATTGTTGTAGACCGCAAAAAGCGAGTAGTTTCCGATGTGTTAAGGGAACTGTCCCCATACCTAGGCGTTGTTACCACAGTTACCACTTTAATAATATTAGTTAGGACCATTGGAAAATAATAAGAACCCCTTTAATGTATCCCAAAACTCGCTGGCATCAGTCGACGATTTTAACCTTGGTCTAATTGTATACATAGTCAATAAGTCTATAGTTTGGATACTTTTGATTGTAGGTCTCTGTGTATCATTGGCATATATATACTTACGCTATGCTCCCCGTATATATGAAACTTCCACTACACTTACCGCTAAAAGCGAAAAAACCACCGAAATATTAGGGGTACAGCAATTATTAAACGATAACAGCGAAGCAGAAACGAGTAGGGAAATAAGGCTATTGACATCTAAAGTGCTTCTTAACCGCGTAGCCGATTCTTTGCCTTTGCAAATTTCTTACTTCAAAGAAGGTAAAACCAAGGTGGTTTCTTCGGAATTGTATGGCAATTGTCCTTTTGTTGTTAAAGGAGCCCTAACCAACCAGTCATTTTACAACCTTCCTATTTATGTAAAGCTTATATCAGGGGGCAAAGTATATGTAGGGTTTGAATACAACGGCAAAGAATATGAATACACTAAAGATACTGGTGTAGTAATCAAAAACGAGTTCTTCACTATCTCAATACATCATACAAATCCAAATCTAGAAACTACCGACTTTTCAGGAATCTACTTCTTTAAGTTTATAAGCCGCGAAGAAATGATAACGGAAATGACCAAAAAGCTTAATGTACTGGCAATAGATCCCCGAACCAAAACAATAGGAATAAAGTATACCGACCGTAACCCCGTAAGGGCTAAAGAAATAATAGAAACAACAGCGCAAATATTTATACAATATGATTTAGAAAGAAAACGAGAAGGGGTAACTAATATTCTTAGGTTTATAGATGCACAAATAGATACGTTTGGTACCAATTTCGATAGTTTTCAAGATTCTATTTCCAGGATGAAAATCGAAGAAGGCTTTTTAGGTAAAAATACCGATTATCTAAACATGCTTTCAAGCAAACAAATAGAGTTTGAGGCAAAGTATAGAGATTATAAGTACGATTTATCATTAATGCAAGCCTTTAAAAACCTACTGCTAATAAATAAAGACTATGCAAGCCTACCTGCCGTAACGTTTAAACTAGCTGGTGTTAGTTTTCAAGGCGAAATCGAATACATAAATAGTTTGCAAATTCAGCGTAACAGCTTATTGCTCGATGCGACTCCGCTACACCCTACAGTGCGCTTGATAGACAAGCAAATTGAAGAGGCAAAAATTAAACTTAATAAGACCTTAGACAATGCTGTGTCTACCCTTAAAGCCAACATGCAAATTTTGCTTGACGAGTATAACAAGTACACAGGTGAGTTACTAAAAATGCCTGACCTTGAAAACAAGTTTGCGCGCCTTGATAAAATGGCCGATATAAGGAACGACTTTGTGCTTAGCTTATACAGCCAAAAGTCTAACTACATGATAGCTAGCGCAGGCATTGTGTCGGATTTTATTATTCTACAACACGCATCTATACCTTCAGTTCCTATTTCGCCTAAAGATACGATGGTGAAAATAGCCGGCTTAGCCATTGGCCTAATACTAGGCCTAGCGCTTATTGTTATACGCTACCTAATGCACAATACTATTGTAAGTGTAGACGATGTATCGCGCAAAACGCCGGCTCCTATACTGGGTGTAATACCAAGCTATAAAGATGAATTGGAACGTTCGCAAATTGTAGTAACGCAAGATCCCAAATCAACTATTACCGAAGCCTTTAGGGGCATACGTTCCAACCTACAATTTATAGCTAGCCAAAATACTGGCCCAAAAATTATTTCCACTACATCTACCATCCCCGGCGAGGGCAAAACCTTTGTTTCGCTTAACATGGCGGCTGTACTTAGTATGCTTGGTAGGCCTACTATTATCTTGGACTTTGACATGCGCAAGCCAAGGCTAGATAAAATATTCGCCATAGAAAGCTACAAGGGTATAAGCACCATACTTAGCGGCCAAACGGGTATAGATGAGTGTATAATGGAGTCTGGTGTGCCAAATCTAGATTTTATTACATCGGGCCCGGTACCACCTAACCCTTCCGAACTTATACTGCTGCCATCGCTGCCAGAACTTATAGAACACCTAAAGAAGAGCTATGAATATATTATCATAGATACTCCGCCTATAGGCTTGGTAACCGATGCATTGGAAGCACTAAAAATATCTGACTACCCCGTGTATGTGGTAAGGGCCGCTTATTCCAACAAAGCATTTATACAAAACATAAACCGTATAATGCAGGAGAATAAGATAAACAACCTATCGGTAATAATAAACGACTTTGGCCGCGGCGCATCGGGCTATGGCACATACTCTACCTATGGCAATTACTATGGCTATGGTTACGGCTACGGCTATGGTGTAAAGTATGGCGAAGGATACTATACCAATGTAAATACAGAGAAGGATACATCTTTTATAAAGCGTTTGCTTAAAAAATAGATTTGCTGGTGGAAGACTACAAAGAGTATTTGCACATTTTTCTGTTGCTTTTCTTTACGATAAGCGCCTTCTTCTCGTTTCTCATTAACTGGCTTTTCCTTAAGTTCTCATTCAACTTAGGCACACGCCACCAAGGTACAGCAGCACAAGTACGTTGGGCCAATACGGTTAAGCCAGCTATAGGTGGCATTTCCTTTTTTATCGTTTTTCTTATTTCTATATCAGTAATAGGTACGCTGCCACGCGAGGGCAGCTATATGCTCGATAAGCGCTTAGTGGGCATTATAGCATCTTCGGCACTTGGGTTTTTACTAGGCTTGGCAGATGATGCCTATAACACGAACCCTCTGGCTAAATTCATAGCCCAGTTATCGTGTGCATTCATCCTTATTATTTCCGATGTGTACATACAGGTAACAGGCAACCCCGCGTTCGATTTTGCAGTAACTACCATGTGGGTTATTGGCCTTATGAACTCGATAAATATGCTTGACAACATGGATGCCATTACTACCACCATAAGCATGAGCATAATAGCAGGGCTTATAATGGTTGTATGGATTTTGCACCCATTTTTAAGCACACACTACCTAGTAATGCTAGTAGGTGTAATGGGGGCACTTACAGGTTTCTTGTACTTCAATTGGAATCCATCGCGCATATACATGGGCGATACAGGTAGCCAATTTTTAGGCGTGTTTTTAGCTGCTATGAGTATCCTCTTCTTTTGGAACTTTAAAGATGAAGGAACCAACGAATGGTTGCAGATTAAACAGTTTGTAGTACCAATGCTATTTTTCATTATTCCACTAGTTGATACTACAACCGTAACTATACGCAGGCTTATGCGCAAGCAGTCGCCATTTGTAGGTGGCAAAGACCATATAACGCACCACTTGGCTTACCTAGGTTTAAAGGACCGCTGGGTAGCTATTACGCTTATTACCGTATCGCTTATATCGCTACCTCTATGCTATGCTATTATAGCCGAACAGGTACAATGGACCTGGCAAGTTACACTTGCCGCCTTTATCTATTTCGGCGCTGTATTTACTATTTTTCAAGTGCTATACAACATAGGCCAGCGCAAGCACCAAGCCAAATTAAAAGCCGCTAAAAAATGAGTTATGCCCTAGTGTTTATAGGTGGCGGATTGGGCAGTTTGGCCCGCTTTGCTTTCTCTAAATATTTTGGGGTATCACATGGCGGCTTTCCCTTAGCCACTTTATTATCCAATACCGTAAGCTGTGTTATACTTGGCCTGGTAGTAAGCGCCCTATATACTAAGGCTACTGCCAACAACTACACTGCTTATTCATTACTATTTATAGCTACAGGGTTTTGCGGAGGCTTTTCTACTTTCTCCACGTTTAGCCTCGATACATTTCAGCTGCTTAACAATGGGCAGTATGCAATTGCACTTGGCAATATTGCTGCCAACGTACTAATATGCCTATTAGCTATAGCGGTTGGCTTTTACGTAGGTAAACTTATATAAACTAACTGGGCAGCCAGGCTTTCGCCTAACCGCCCGTTGTGCTAACCAAAAAAATTTATTGCTATATGCTTTTTGCCTGCTTATAGACGGGCTAAGTTAACAGGAGTTTAAAATCAACAGCAAAAAATGTTAAGCCCCAGCACACTGCTGTGGATAATGCCAACCCCAGTTCCCATATTTCCATCAATAATACAGAACCCTTGCTACGCCTAGGTTTTGACTGTTAACAACCATTCGCCCCGTTATTAGATAATACGGAAAACAAATGCTTAATTTTAGTAAAACCAAACATATGCAAATGGAAAGTGTAATTACAAGTAAATGGCGCCGCCTAAACGGTAATCGTATTGACATGCCTGTAGCTGAAGCACTGGAACAAGCGCTTATTGCCGAGCGCGAGCTGGGCAACCAAATTAAAGTATGTATAGGTACCGATAGCCAAGTGTACGGTACCGAAACAGAATTTGCCACAGTAATAGTGCTGCTGCGCAAAGGCCGTGGAGGATTTATGTTTATTAGCAACGACCGTAGCAAACAAAAAATGTCGCTTAAAGAGCGTTTGTTGCTAGAGGTTTCGCGCTCTATTGAAATAGCTTATCACCTCTGCCCCGTATTTGATAAATACGGCACCGAGCTGGAAGTACATGCAGATATAAATACCAATCCCCGCTTTGGCAGCAATACAGCCTTAAGCGAGGCTATGGGTTATATACTATCTATGGGCTTTACCTTTAAGGGCAAACCCGATGCACCTGCGGCTAGCTGCTGCGCCAACTACGTAGTTTAGTTTTACTGCGCACAGAGAGCACTAAGAACATAGGGATAATATTCAAGCTAGAATTAAACACACAAGAGCCGCAAGGAACATTCTTTTTCTTCTTTGCGGTTCTTTACGTATTAATCTTAGCGTCCTCTGCGTGAAACGGTTTTCTTTTTTCCTACATCTTGCCAAACTTCTGCTCAAGTAGCTTGTATCTAAAATCAAAAATGGCTTCCACCTTTTTGCGCACTATAAGCGCATGCACAAGGGCGCCCAATGGCCCAAAAGGTAGCATATAGTTAACGGTATCCGTCATTTCTACCCCACCTTGTATTTCTTTAAACTGGTGCATATGGTGCCACATGGCAAAGGGCCCATGCTTTTGGTTATCTATAAAGTAGTTGTAGTTTTTTACCTGCGTTATTTCGGTAACCCAATGCAGCGGTATGTTTAATATAGGGCGCACGTAATACGTTATTATTTGTCCCTCGAACATTACACCGCTACCGCTGTTGCTTAGTATCTCCATTTGCATATCGGGTGGCGTAATATCGTTCAGATTGTCGGGGGTAGAAAAAAATGTCCATGCCTCATCAAGACTGATGGGTAAACGCTGTGTCCTCTTCAATACATAACTTGCCATACTATTTCCAACAAACCAAAGTGACAAAGGTTCGGCAAATAAAAAAAGCCCCGCTCCTAAAAGGAGCAGGGCTTGTATGTACATGAAGGGAAAACTACTTGTTAACTACCATACGGATAGTTTTGCTTTCGGCACCGTTGCGTACGTTTACTAGGTACATGCCGTTAGCAAAATCTGCAGTGTTTATCTGCACTAGGTTCATACCGCTGTTGAATTGTTTAGCTTCAGCAAGCATTACTTTACCAGCTAGGTCGGTTACAGTTATGTTACCGCTTACGTTTTCAGTAAGTGCTAGTTCAAGTGTAGCAAGGCCTTTGGCAGGGTTAGGGTATAGGCTTATTGAGTTTATGTTGCTTATTTCTGCTACACCTGTAGTTACTACAGTTATAGTGTTGCTTACTGTACAACCACGTGGGCTAGTTACAGTTACTGTATAGTCGCCGTTGTTAGCTACTGTTATGTTTTGCGTAGTAGCACCAGTGCTCCAGCTAAAAGTATAGTTGCCAGCAGGTACAGTTACGTTTAGGTCAGCACTTGGGGCGTTACCGCTCTGTGCTATATCTACAGCAAAACCGTAGTTGATAGGAGATGAAGTGTAAACCTCATCGTTTGGCGAAAACTCTGCCCAACAAGCTGTCCAATCGCTTGTGCCAAATGCACCACGGAAAGCAGTAGTTTCTAGGCCGCTAAGTTTGCCATTTGTAAAGTCGGCACCAGCCAATAGTGGAGAGCCAGATTGAGGAACGTAGTTGCCATAGTTTGGTGCGCTATATGGAGCATAAAGCATTACGCTATCGTTAGCGTTACCGCCATATACTTTTACAGCATTAGCAGGTGTGTTGATGTAAGTAGAATCGAAAGCTGTTTCGCCGTAAGCTTCTACGGTACCAGCTATTACGTTGTATTTGAAGTTAAGGTCGCCGTTAGTAGCGTTAGTTTGTGCAGCAGCACCTTCTATACGCAAGCCACGCTTGTAACCTATAAATGCAGAGTTGAATATGCTAAGAGAAGTGTTGCGACGAAGACGTGCACCCCAACCAAACTTAGGATCGAAAACTGATGTAGTAGTAGCTGCAGGTCCAATAACAGTTACGTTGCTAAATACGCCACCAGTAAACGGAGTGTTGGTAGAACCGTTAGCATCGTTATCTGATTCGAAAGCGTTTGATACATCGCCTTGGTCAGCAATAGTATCGTTACGTACTATCAAACCATATTGTACTTTACCGCTCCAGCCGTTATCGGTATCAAAGTCATCATCGCGCAAAGCCAATGATATTAAGTGGCTAGCATTAACTGTACCACCAAAAAACTCGAAACCATCATCCTGACCGTAACTAACCATTACGTGGTCTATTTTGGTTTTGCTACCTACGCCACCTAGGGTTAAGCTGTTAAGCTCGCTGTTGGTACCACATACGTAACCTGCGTACTCTATACGCACATAGCTTATTACACCTGAGCTATCTTCAGCATTGTTACCACCAAAGTCGTAGTCGGTAGTGCTACCGCACTCTATACGGCCTTGTATGGCTTGGTTGTTGGCATCTTTAAAGTTTACTGGCGCCAAACCGCATATAGCTATACCTGCCCAGTCGGCACGTGTACGCTGGCCCGCAGCTTGGTTACTTGTAAATACGATAGGTTGGTTAGGTGTACCTTGTGCTATTAGTTTTGCACCAGTAGCTATTACCAAGCGGCTAAGGGTTACCTTATCGCCTTTTATTACAGTACCTGGCTGTATGGTAAGTACTGCGTTGTTTTTAACTATGATATCGCCATACAATGTATAGGTGTTATCGTTAGTCCAAGTAGTGTTGCTTGTTATTGGCTGAGTTACGTTTACGTTAGCCGCATTTGCTATGGTAGCAAACATGGTTAGCGCCGCCAACATCAAGCCTTGTAGTACATTTTTCTTCATGTCTATGTTTGGTTTTTTGTTGGCGCAAAAGTCAGTTTACACGTTTGCGTGTGGGTTAATGCAACGTTAAATAATTGTTGGCTGCTGCTTTTAACAACAGCCATGGTTTCGCACAGAGCCACAGAGAAGCACAGAGGAAAACCTAATAAAACCATATAATCTCTGCGTGCTTTGTTGCTCTCTGTGCGCCACATTACCAAAAAACAAAAAAGGGCCAGCATTACTGCCAGCCCTTACAACCATTACAGAACATCTGCTCTAATTCTTTACTAGGCGTATACTGCCCGCACCCTTATTGGTATGTGCCCGAATGTTGTATATGCCATTAGGCAGCTCTACCACATTAAGCATAACACTGCTGCCCTTGCTACTGTTCGCCAACACCATTCTGCCTGTTATATCAAAAACCTCTACTGCAGTTAATAGCTCTCCGCTCGTTTTAACGGTTACTATATTCGCTGTAGGGTTAGGGTAAGCTTGTACGCTTATAGCGCTTTTAACCTTGTCTATGCCTGTACTTTGCAATGCCAAGGCGGCTACGTGGTTAAATGTATCTGTAGCAGAAGCTGAATACATAATGCTAAACGCTCCGCCGAAATATAGTTGACCGCCCATAGTAGTAAAAGTATGTACCGCGCTATCGTTCCATATCAGCGGCTCGCATATATTGTAAGTAATAGTATCGATAGTTTGCTGCGAATATTCCATCAGGTTATTGCCCATTGTCATACCGCTGCCGCACCAAAAATCGCCCGCCGCCAAAAGTGTAGCCCCATTGCTTTCTATATGCTTTATGTTGTTGCCTCCAAAGGCATCCATTAAGCCATCGCTGCCTTTTAAGCGTATGGTCCAATTGCTGTTTTCAAATACGGCTAAGGCACAAGTGTCGGTACCTTGCACTATGTCGCAGGCGGCAAACAACTTGCCTTCATGTACTGCAAAATCATTAACTGGTGTAGCCGTACCAAAACCCATTATTACAGGGTTAGTACCATCGTAGCCTATAACATTTTTGCGCGGTGCGCCAGTAGCTATGTCAAAGTTTCCACCCACTACCAGTTCGTTGTTAAACACCTCCAATGCACGCACTTCGCCGCCTATAAGCAGGTTGTTTATGCCTTGCCACGTAGTGCCATTCCACTTGCTTAGCATATCGGTATGGTGGCCACCGGCATATAATTCACCATTATAAAAAGCCAATGCTTTTATCTCGTCGTTTAAGCCTGCGCCCAGTGCTTGCCATTGGCCGCTTGTAATATCATATACGGCTACATTACTTGCTGCTACGCTACCTGCATTGCTAAAGCTGCCGCCTACATATAGCTTACCGTTTTGCAATAGCATAGCGTTGATAGGGCCGTTAGTACCGCCTGCTACACTTACCCAGTCGTAACCGGCTATGCCGCTTATATACGCAGCAATATTGCTACATGTATTGCCTTTGGTTGATTGGCTAAAGCTGCCGCCTATATATACTATTTGGTTGGCAGCATCGGCTACCATAGCGTTCACTGTACCGTTAACACCTCCTTCAAGGTCGTCGGCATCGGTAACAGGTGGGTAGCCTGGTTGTATCCAAGCCAATTCATCTATGGTAAAGCCTTGCTCATCGGCCCATTCCTGTACGCCCAGGGTAGTTATTTGATGTACATAGGCAAATTTCTCTTTGCTGTTTATAGCCTGCGCCAAGGCATCGTTACCACTTTGCTGCATAAGGTAACCTACGGCACAGTGCGTGCCCTTGGCATCTATAAACACAGGGGTTTTATAGTTCGTATAATCATTGATAGGGAAGGTACCTGCCTGCCAATAGCCGTGCAGCTCATCCAATAACTGCTTACGGTGCTGCTGCTGCGCTATAGTAAGGCTGCTTACGTCGCGCATACGCAATGTGTTTTCAACGAGCATTAGGTGTGTGGCTATCCAGTCGTTATAACTTTGCGGATTGCCAATGTTAGCCGTAGCAGCCAAGACTCTGCCATCCGCGTTTTTTTGCCACTCGGCATTTACTACAGTTAACTTGCTTAGGGTACTGTTATTAGCTACGGCTCCTATGGCGAGCAGCAATAACATGAATGGTAGAAATATGCCTTTCATAATGCGTATGTTTTCGGTTTATACAAGTAGAACGCGGCAGTGATGGAAAGGGTTGCTTGGGGTTACTTATATCATCATTATCGTCAACAAAAAGCCCCTTCTAAAACATTTAGAAGGGGCTTTTTGTGTCGCTAACTGAACTACTCTATCGTCCAGGTCTTATCGCCGCTAAGTATGCGGTTAAGCGGTAGCTTGCCTTTCTTGGCCTTCGCTTCATGTATCTGGCGGTTTAAATCCTCCTCTATACAAGCGCGGTTTTCTTGATAGAAAACGCCAAACGGTCGAGGGAAGTGTTGCTCCGTCATATCGGCAAAGCGCGATAGTATAAGGGCTTTGTGTTTGTCCTTTTCATCGTGTATCCAAAGTTCTTCCTTGTTTATGCCGCCGCCAAGGTCAACAATTACAGGGTTTAAGCCATCTAGCTTTATGCCTTTGTCTTCGTTTTGGCCAAAAACCAGTGGCTTGCCTTGCTCAAGAAACAAACATTCTTCACGCTTTGTTTCCTTTTCAGTATATAGGTAGAAGGCGTTATCGTTAAACACGGGGCAGTTTTGGTATATCTCAACCATAGCCGTGCCGTGGTGCGCGCTAGCGCGGTTAATAACTACTTGCTGGTGCTTAGGGTCGCGGTCAAGCGTGCGGGCAAAAAAGCTTGCCTTGGCGCCTAATGCCAACTCCGCAGGGTTGAATGGTTCATCTACCGAGCCGAACGGTGTACTCTTAGTTACTTTACCCTTCTCTGAGGTTGGCGAGTACTGACCCTTGGTCAAACCATATATCTGGTTGTTGAACATTAACAGCTTAATGTTTGGGTTGCGGCGTAGCATGTGTATAAAGTGGTTGCCACCTATACTCATTAGGTCGCCATCGCCGGCTACTACCCACACGTTCAGTTCTGGGTTAGCAGCCTTAAGGCCCGTGGCTATAGCCGTAGCACGGCCGTGTATACTATGCACGCCATAGGTACTCATGTAGTACGGAAAGCGGCTTGAACAGCCGATACCCGATACAAATACGAATTTCTCTAAAGCTACATTGGTTTCGGGCAATACGGTTTGCACTTGCTTCAATATAGCATAGTCGCCGCAGCCCGGGCACCACTTTATTTCCTGGTCGCTGGCAAAGTCTTTGGCGGTAAGTTTAGCAGGTGCTGCTGATTCTAAAGTCTCCATTTATATAGTGATTACACTGATTAGTTGCGGTTATATAGTTCTATTACTTTGTTCTTTATCTCGTCGGTAGTAAATGGCAAGCCTTGAATTTTGTTCAAGCCCACGGCAGGTATAAGGTAGTTAGCCCTTACCAACTGCCTTAACTGGCCGCTATTCATTTCTGGCACTAACACTTGTTCGTAGTTCTTCAATATGCTCTCGAAATTCTTAGGGAACGGGTTCATGTGGCGCAGGTGCAAGTGGGCGATCTCGGTATAGCCTTGCTCATGCAATTCTATCAGTGCTGTTTTAATTGCACCATAGGTGCTACCCCAACCAAGCACCAACACTTTGCCTTTCTCAGGACCGCTGTCCAGAGTAAGGTCTGGTATATAGTCGGCTATCTTGGCTACCTTCTCGGCGCGTAGGGCTACCATGCGCTCGTGGTTTTTGCTATCATAGCTTACGTTGCCAGTGTCTTCTTGTTTCTCTAGGCCTCCTATGCGATGCATTAGGCCTTTAGTGCCTGGCTTAACCCACGGGCGCACACCGCGCTCATCGCGCTTGTATGGTAGAAACTTACCGCCAGGGTTGTTGTTTTCGGTAGTGAACTTGAAGTTAACAGGTGTTAGTTGATCCTCGGTTGGGAACCTCCACGGCTCAGAACCATTGGCTATGTAACCATCGCTTAGGAATATAACCGGCACCATGTGCTCGATAGAAATACGGATAGCTTCATATACTGCATCGAAACAATCTGCTGGCGACTTGGCAGCTACAATAGGTAGCGGGGCCTCGCCGTGGCGGCCGTGCATTGCCATTAGCAAATCAGCTTGCTCGGTTTTAGTAGGCAAACCAGTTGAAGGTCCACCGCGCTGTACATCTACCACCAGTAGCGGCATTTCTAGCATAGTAG
>JAFDYM010000346.1 GCA_018267435.1 Bacteroidota bacterium
AACTTAAAAAAACTGCTACCCCCTACCCCTGTATATAATTGACTATGAACAATTTGCAAAAAATAGTTGATACCCCCCTGATAAATGGGAAGTTGGTTGAATGTTTAAAGTTTAAGGTTAAAGGTTGTTCGGCGCGGTACTGCTGTGCATCTCTCCTACTGTTGCGCGCCTTAGGCCTGCCCCGACTTGTCGGGGGCGGATTTCCTGTGGGCTTTTTACTACCTGGCAGAAATACAAAAACCTAATTGCTGGCGCACTTGTGGAACGTGTGCCAGTTTTTGTTTTGGCTAGTTCCTGTAACTGGCACTTGCAGAAGCTCGCTCTATTTGAGCCTTTATATATTACCATAACATATTTAAACACAACACCTTTAATTTCATATCTAATAAATTGAGAGATTTATTTTTTATTATTAAGAATTAATTACTATAATTGATAGCCCTAACACAGGCGACATGATAATATTTTTATAAATAAACTATAGCTGTGTTTAACCCCTCTGCTTTTACAATCTGAACCACTTTTTAGTAATCAAAAAAATGAAAACAACCTATTTCAGTAAATTTCTTGCCGCTTCCGCTATCGGGGTAGCAATTACAATGCAATCCTTTACTGCGAGCGAAACGATTGTTACGGAACCACATTTTGTAAGCAATATTTCAACAAAAGAAAGAGCTAAAATTGTACCTAATACTAAAACATACGTGCTTCAAGCGCCCCAACCTGGCGAAACAATGCCGCGCAAGGTATGTAAGGCTATAGGTAAAGATTGTAAAAACAATGCTTCTGCCGCTGTGACTGAATTTGAGTGGGACACCTTTTTCTATGGCTACAAGGCCGAAGATTTTGACTACATAGAAATACAAGCCCATCAAGAATATATTGGGTATTTACAGGGCATTGGTTTTGGAATGTAATTATAAATATGCCCCTATCATGTTTTATGGTAGGGGCTCCTCCTAATTATGAAATATCTATCGATTTCAATACTTCTGATTGCATTAATTGCCTGCCGCCAAAGCAGTAATACATATAGGGAGATTGACACAAAACGTGAACTAAATTCGTCAATCCGTTTACTCGACAGCATACGTATGAACTATGCCGACAGTGTAAATGAAATGGACTATCTAACATTAAAACATGTTTCCAATTATTATTACTTCTACAACTCAAAAAGTGGTTATTTAGAGCAAGCCTATGATGGCGACAGTGCTTTTAAAGCCGCGACAAACCTCAGCAAATTAACCGCAGGTGGCGAGGTGTATGATGTATTGATACATAAAGACACACTAATAGTTTTACAAAGCGAACAACTTTGTTTGCTTACCTTGAAAGGGGACATAATCAATACTTGGACCCTTGTAACGGATACGAACAGTATATATTACTATGGCAGATTTAGCGATGGATATCCTATTTGCTATAGCGGGAGCAATGGCAATGTATATATGCAGCGCTACAACATCGAAACAGGCTTCAGTTATGGAAAAGGATTAAATTCTTCTTTGGAAGCCTACTTCAATATTTTCAGTGCTTATTCCGATACCTTACCCATTTACCCAAGCCCATGTTACAAGTATAACCTCGGAGATATGTTCCACCCAAATAGAATACTTACAGGCAATAACCTAATTTACTCATATCCTCCAGATGCAAACCTATATATATACAACTCTCATAATGGCAAGATGAAGGTAGCAGGTTGCAAAAGCTTAAATCAAAAAAAGTGGATAGAGAGTTTCGCACAAAGCGACACTGTTATATTAAACTTTAAAGATCAATTAGAATTGCTAACAACTTTACCTCAATATACTTCGATACAAACTTCGGATAGTGGTTACCTATACAGAATGTTTTTACAAGAAATTGAATACAAAAACAAAAGCGGTCTATTCAATACCTTTCGCGATAAAAAATGTTTCTTGATGAAAATTGACAGCACCTTTACAGTTGTTGCCGAACAAGAAATTCCTAATAAGTACCTTACATCGAAAATGCTACAAGGCAAAGGTGTAGGTATAGTTTCAAAAGTTAATCCCATTAGTATTGATTTCGATATTTATGAGTAGGAATATTCTATTAATCACCTTATTGCTAAACATAGTTGCTTGTAACAGCACTGAGGACAAACCTGTACAGAATATAATTACTGAGAAAGAGATGCTAAGTGAGTATCTCTTTAATATACATAAACTAAGTATAGATTCTTCTCTTACTTACTGTATCTTATACTTTGCAGACAACTGCACTATCTGTAACGCCCCTTCGGAACCGATAATAGACAGCATCCTAACTAATACAAACAGCCATAACCAAATAGTAATTACTACAAAAAGAGAACATACTCGCCCAATATTCTATCAACCTAATAGTAAAGTACTAATCGATACTGCCGATATGCTTGCCAGGTATGGAATAACATATCCTAGGCATATGTTAATGATATATCACAATAAAAAGATGAATAGTGAAATTGAAATTATAGCGGACAACAAAGGTTTTATTGACTCTCTAATCCACTCGTCCTCGCCTGTGGCAATAAAGTAGTGGCTAGAACATTTTAAATACCATATCCAGCACAAAGCACCTAACCCTTAGGGAATTGCTTCGTCGCTTCGCTCCTCGCAGTTACAGCCTATTTTTATCGTAGAAGTAAAATGTCCACAGGCTGTAGGCGCGTGGCAGACAGCACTATGGGCAAGGCGCAGCAGTAAGGCCCATAAAAATACAATAGGCAGTAAGCAAATAGCGCTAGTTCGTTGCAGTTGATTTTAATCAACGGGTGCGTAGCGCTACAGATACAAAACCACCCTCGGCACTCCGTGCCACTCCAGCCAGCGGGAGACATTAGCGCATATCTCCTACGTACAGCGCCACCCTCTTACAAATCCTTCTTCGCGCCTTCGTGGCTATTGTATTATGTATTCAATCCGCGTTCATCCGTGTTATCTGTGTCATCCGCGTTCTAATACACACTTACACTTCTTGCAAGTCGCTAGTTATTATCAGCAGACTATGCCTTACTATTTCGCCCATGCTGGCGCATTGGTGGAAGCGCTCGTCCTTATAGTGCTTGGCTAGTTCGGTGCGTAGCTGTGTTACCTTTTCGGGTGGGGCGATGGTGTCGCGGTCCATTACGTCGAGCAGTTGGTTTAGGCGGCGGCTACTGCTTATGCTGCGGCGCGCCATTAGGGTGCGCTCCTCCTTTTGGTATTGCTTGATGGTTTCG
>JAFDYM010000347.1 GCA_018267435.1 Bacteroidota bacterium
ATGCCTATGGCATTGCCTTCTTCATCTAGTAGCACTTCGTTTTTGCCTTGCAGTACTTTTTCTATACCCGCATCGGTAACAATGCGCATGGTATAATCTTTGGCCTGTTTGGTACGCATGCTTTCTTGTATCTGCTCTACGCGGTACTCTCTGTCATCTGGGTGTATCAATCCTAGGAAGCGTTCAAAGGTCAGCTCTTCGCTTTGTGGCTCTAAGCCGTATATGCGGTATAGCTCGTCGCTCCATGTTATTTTGCCTGCGGCAAGCCAGGTCCAGTTACCTATGTGTGTAAGCGCTTGGCTCTGCTTATACAATCTGTCGCGTTCCTCAAGGTCCTTATAGCCTTGCTCAATTTTCTCGCGTTGAATTTTTAGGAATAGCTGGTATGATTCTAGCTCGGCTGCGGTATTAAGTGCATCCAGTTCAGCCAGTATTTTAATGCCTAGCTGTAAGTCATTAGTGTATTCGGGTAAAAAGTGTGCGAAGGATGTTTTGCGCACAATACCTGTTAGCGATATATCGTCGGCATCTATCTGCCCTTTATCAATTAAGGGCAACATATTGTTGCGCCATTGCTCAAGCGAATCTTTTACTTGATCGGCAGCGCGGTTTTCAAGCAAGTAAGTAAAGAACTCGCTTAAGTTATGCCGCGATAGTGCAAATAATTCATCCTCACCAAGGTGCTCGAAAAATTTAAGCAATGGCAATTGAATATTGCGCGCTACTTGTAGGTTATGGCGTATGTATTCCTCTAACCGTTCATTTAGCAGAAACGATGCATAAGCCGGTAGTGCTTCAAAATCTAAGTTCAATCTTTTCACAACTAGTATTTTTTGTTTGTCGGGGTTAAAAAATATTAGTTGTTTACCCTAAGCAAAAAGTTTTCGCGTTTGGGCTTTATACAGTCCGATAAGTTAAGGGCCAATACTGCCTTAGCCATGTTTCGCAGGCCGGTATAGCTTTCAGGTTTAGGTATATACAGGCTTGCACCGCCAGTAAAGGTTTCTTCCACATGCTCGTGGTTGCTGCTGGTACTGTATATAAAAACAGGTATATCCTTTAGCCTCGGGTTGGCTTTAAGCATGCGCAGGCAGTCCGCACCGCCCATTACAGGCATGTTCAAGTCAAGGAATATGATATCAGGCAGTTCATTGGTAGTACTTAATGTATCAAGCGCATCTTGGCCATTGCGGGCTACAGTTATATGCACACTGTCCGATACCTCGGTAAGTACATTTATGAATATATCGCGGTCATCTTCATCGTCATCGGCCAACAGTATGCGCAGGCTGCCTTTGCTGGCTAACGATAGCAGTATCATTAACGCCCTGGTTGAATATGCTTTTTGGTGTATAGAATAGAATAAACGGTGTAACAAACTCTGGTTAGGTGAGTAGGCAACTGCATGAATCATAACACTGGTATAGTTTGGTTTTAGGTTTGTTAAAGATAAATTTATCTGCCCATACTTTGCTGAGGAAAAAACTGCCCAAAAAGAACCGTAAATGGGAAAAGCCATGCCGATTCACTCAGGCATGGCTAGTATGCAAAAAGCGTAACTTCTTTTTACTTTGCTTTGTTTCCTATGTTGGCAAGCAATCCATCGAACGATATGGCAACATAATACATTCCGCCAATAGCAGGGCCACCTACGTATTGGGTGTAGTATGTATTCACTATGTTGGTACCACCTACTTTAAAGAATGCACCGATTTTAGGTATGCGGTAGCTTACCTGTAGGTCAAGCGCGTGGTAAGATGGTACTACACCATTTGCCAATGGCGATTTCCATTCAAAGGCGCTTTGCCACCTGTACTGTATGTTGAAGCCTATGTTTTTGTATACATTCCTATTGCTGAAGGTAAGGTTTACAATATGTGATGGTGTATTGAATGATGTCTCTAGGCCATAATCTTTGGCATCTACCTTAATCAACTTAGCGTAGCTATAGTTGCCCCCAATGTTGAAATTCTGCCAAAAGTTATACGTAACACCCAACGATGCACCTAGGTTATGGTACTGCGAAAGAGCGTTGGTCCACATGCGGTAGCGGGTTTGCTTGCTGCTTGTTTCCATTTGGAAAATTGTCGAATCTATACCTGCATCGCTTAGCGTACCTATGGTACCTTGCTTAGGCACCGATATTTCTACTTGGTCAATAAAATTATCATAGATGTTGTAATAGAAATCTGCATCAATAAATATCTTGTCGTTCAGCAGTGAACCTTTGTATCCAAATTCGAATGCGTTTATCTGTTCAGGTTCTAAGTATGTATAAGGGCTTTTTACCAATAGGCCTTGGTTTTTAATTATAGCCGAGTCCTTCGTCATACCACCGTTTACATCGGTTGTAATCGCTTTTTGAAACGCATCAACAGTTGAGCGCAGGTAAGAGTTTTCGAATAGCTGTTGGCTTTCGGTTAACAGCCTTAAACCGCCATACCTTATAGTTCCACCGTTATTAACCGTACTAAATCCTTCAAATAGCGTAGGGAAGCGGTAGCCGTTTTGATAGGAGAAGCGCAGGTTGTGCTGCGGCGTTGGCGATACTACAACAGCTATACGTGGGTTTACTTTCGGTTTGAAGTACTCGTACTTATCTACGCGCACCGAGCCTATTATCTTCAACTTGTTTTTGAATAAGGTTTTCGATGCTTGTATAAAGCCGCCCACCTTCCAGTAGTGCAGGGGCTTGTAAGGGTTGTTCTTATCAGGATTGATAAATGAATTGCCTTCGGGCTGTATTACAAAGTCGCGGAAATCTACCCCTGCCAATAGGTCGAAATACTTAACTAAGCGGCTGAAGTTGTATTGTGCCTCGGCTTGATAGAAAAGGTTTTTCATGTATAACTGTGCGCCGCTATCCCAGTTGTTTATGCCTTTCAGCTTTTGCATCTGTGCATAGAAGGCATCGGTGCCCGGTATATACCTACCGCTATCGGCATAGGTACGCGCTGCAGTTTGGGCTGCTATTACGTTCGAGTCTATACCGTAAACAGAATTGAACCTGTTTTTATAATCGTTGAACCACACAGCATCCGTTTTGAACGACCTATCAAGGTTCTCGCCCATAGGGCGCATGTTGTAGCTCTTATCTGTATACTCAAAAGTACCATAGGCACGCACTACAAAGTCAACACCCTTTAGCTCTAGCTTATGCTGATGTACCCAGTAGTCATCCAGTTTTATACGGTTGCCGCGTTGGTACACTGCATCGGTATAGCCTGCGCGGCCAGTATATGATATTTGAAGTTTCTCTGTTATGCGATAGTATAAGCCTAAGTCAAACTTTAGGTTCTCTACCTTGTAATCGGCAAAGTCGGTTTCCTTATAACCCGTACGGCGTATTTCATAGCGCTTGCCATCGGCAAGGGTAAGTGTGCTGCGGTTGCCGTTTTCGTTGCCATAGCTGTTGATAGGGTCTTTAGCAGGATTGTTTTCGCCGGTTAAATTCGTACTAAGGTTAGCATCGGGGTTTATATCGGTTTGGTCGTTGGCAGCCCAATCGGTACCGCGCAGGTAGCCTACGTTTATTTTAAACCCAAACTTGTTGTTGAATGCCTTGGCATAGCGGAACGCCGATTCGGTAAACGGCTTGGGACTTGAGGTATAATTGCTATTGATATGATTGATACCCACGCGTTGGTACACGCTTAGACCTTGATAGTTGAAGGGATCTTTGGTAATAAAGTTAGAAATGCCATTTAGCGCATTCATACCATATAGTGCCGACGACGCACCTGGGGTTATCTCTACGCTTTGTACATCTAGCTCGCTAGGACCAACCGTATTGGCTATAGAAACACCCAAGCCCGGTGCTTGTGAATCGGCACCATCTATCATTTGCAGAAAGCGGGCATTGGTAGTGTTTGAAAAGCCGCGTGTGTTAGGCACTTTCATGCCTAAGCTTAAGGTTGTCATTTGCACACCTTTTACCGATTCTATTGCATCATAAAAGGTAGGTTGTGCGGTTTCTTTTATACAGCGTGCATCCATCTTCTCTATACTTACTGGCGATTGCATAATGCTTTCCTCAACACGCGATGCTGTAACCACCACTTCGTTTTGGTTAAGGGCTTTTATTTTCAGTTTTGCCTCTACTTTGGTAGCGGCATCGCTAACGCTTGCCTCGTACGATTCGAAACCCATATAGGAAATGGTAAGTACTAGTGGCAGTTTCTCCTTAGTTGTAATACTGAAATTGCCATTGGCATCGGTAATAGTACCTGCTATGGTACCTTTTACTTGCACCGAGGCACCTATAACTGCTTCTCCGGTTTCAGCTTCGGTAATAGTACCTGTTATAGTTATGGCAGATTGAGAAAATAAATTAGCCGATAGGAATAGTAGACTAAAAATGGATAGTAAATGCTTTTTCATGTTTTTTTGGTCTGTAAAGTATGGTTGAGGATAGCGAAAGTATAAAACCCTACTAATTAAATAGACTTTATAGGAAGATAATTTTTTTTGGTGTAGATTTTATCGGGTAAGTTGTTGAGGCGCTGCTAGTTGGGGCTTTTAGTTGAAAACTTGCGCGGTTTTCAACGGTCTAAATCTTATTTTTGCGCGCAAAATCCTACCTCCGTGCAAAAACAAATCAAATCAGCCCTTATTTCGGTTTATTACAAGGATAAACTTGACCTTGTAGTTCAGCAATTGGCCAAGCTTGGCGTTAAAATTTATAGCACCGGCGGCACCCAAACTTTTATTGAAGATTTAGGTGTAGCTGTAACCGCTGTTGAAGACCTTACCAGCTACCCATCTATATTGGGCGGCAGGGTAAAAACATTGCACCCAAAAGTATTTGGCGGCATACTGGGCAGGCGCGATAACAGCAGCGATGTGGCCGAAATGGAGAAGTTTGAAATACCTGAAATAGACCTGGTAATAGTTGACCTGTACCCTTTCGAAGAAACGGTGAAAGGCGGCGGCAGCGAGGCAGATATAATAGAGAAGATTGACATAGGCGGTATATCATTAATACGTGCCGCAGCGAAGAACTTTAAGGATACTATCATCGTAGCATCGCGCAACGACTATGAAGGCCTTTTGGAACTATTGCAAACCAAAAACGGTGTATCGGATATAGAAGACCGCAAGCAGTTTGCTGCCAAGGCTTTCATGACATCTAGCCACTACGATACACTTATCTTCAACTACTTCAACGAAGGTTTCGGCTTTGAAGTGTTTAAGAAGAGCGAGCTAAGCGGCAAGGTACTGCGCTACGGCGAAAACCCACACCAGCGCGGCGTGTTCTATGGCAACTTGGATGAGATATTCGACATACTAAACGGCAAGGAACTATCGTATAACAACCTAGTAGATGTAGATGCATCTATCAACCTAGTAGCTGAATTTAAAGAACCTACGGTTGCCATTATTAAGCACACCAATAGCTGTGGTTTAGCTAGCCGCGATACGATAGTAGAAGCGTATAAAGCGGCCTTTGCTTGCGATACTACTTCGGCCTTCGGCGGTGTAATAGCAGTGAACAGAACCATAGACTTGGCTACTGCCAACGAAATGAACTCTTTGTTCTTCGAGGTATTGATAGCACCAGGCTATGATGACGATGCACTAGCTGTGTTGAAGAGCAAAAAGAACCGCATCCTTATCAAGCAGAAGAAAGCAATAGCTACCACCAAAATATTCAAGAACCTATTGAACGGTGTGCTGGAGCAGGATGCTGATAACAAAGCAGAGGTAGCTGCCGACTTTAAAACCGTAACTACCAAAGCGCCAACGGCTGCCGAGATAGCCGATTTGGAATTTGCCATAGTAGCGGTAAAGCACCTAAAGAGCAACGGTATAGCACTGGTAAAAAACAAGCAACTGATAGGCAGTAACTGCGGACAAACCTCGCGTGTAGATGCGTTACAGAACGCCATACGCAAAGCGGCTGAGTTCGGTTTCGATTTGCAAGGCGCGGTAATGGCATCGGATGCATTCTTCCCTTTCAGCGACTGTGTTGAAATATCGAACACAGCAGGCATCACCGCTATCTCTCAACCAGGTGGTAGCATTAAAGACCAAGATAGCATAGACGCCGCCAACAAGAACGGTCAGGCTATGGTATTTACAGGCACCCGCCACTTCAAGCATTAATCAATACAGATTAGCGATAAACAAAAGCCACAACTTAAGTTGTGGCTTTTATGTTTTAACTATTTAGTCGATAGTAGTAAGCAATATTGTATATATTGCTTTGCGAGTAATAAATGTTGCACCCCAAACATATATACATATTCGATTTGCCTACTTATCCTAAAGGGGTTGTTTCGCTATCTATACCTGCATTAGCAGCTTGTTTCGACGAAGCTAGATACAACATAACTTTTTTCGATCTCAACTTAGTAGATGTTCCTAATACATTTGAGGGGCCAATTGCTTTCATTGGCATCAAGGTATCTTCTCAAAGTTTCAATTATGCCATTGCCCTAAGCAAACGGCTAAAGTTGGCATTGCCCAATGTGCCTATAATGTGGGGTGGAGAGTTGCCTTCGTTGCTGCCTGACGAATGTTTGAAACATGCCGATGTTGTTGTACAAAGTATGTTTGAACCTGTGGCAGATGAGTTTATAGCCGACCTAGAGAACGGGACATTAAAGAAGATTTATACCGGCAGCAATGCATTTGCATTGGCGCATAATGCTGCCCCAAATTTTGATGTGATAGCAGATATCGATGCTTATTCGTCATTCATGGGTTTGCCGCTTGAAACCTCTCGCGGCTGTACCGAGGTGTGTACCTTTTGCATGGTGCATGTAATGCAGAAAAAGCACTACAACCTTAAAACACAAGCGCAGTTGCGCGAAGAGTTGAAGGTTTATAAAGGTAAATTCATAAACATAATCGACTACAATTTTGGCGTAAGTGCTGAGCATGTAATACAAACGGCACAGCTAATAAAAGAAAGCGGCGCTACTGGCTACATGGCTGAAACCTGTATTGAGATGTTAGACAATGATAATGTGCTGGCTGCTCTGCGCGATAGCGGCTGTACCATGATATATTGCGGACTAGAAGCTGTAGATGAGCAGGCGCTGAAATCTGTACACAAAATGAACACTAACCATATAGAAAACTACGAGCGCATTATACGCAAGGCGCAAAGCTATGGCGTGCAAATAGCCTCTGGTTTTATATTGGGTATAGATGGTATGAAGGCCGATACATTTGAGAACAGCTTGCGCTTTTTTGAGCGTATGGGCATTATGTACGTTAAGCTTACTTTTATAACCTATAACCCTGGCACCAAGGTAGCTAAGTATATGGCTAAGAAAGGGCACTATACCACCGATGATATAACTAAGTACGACGGTAACCACCTAAGCTACTTGCCCCATGGCGTAAATAGCAATGTGGTAACGGTGGGTGCCGATAAGTTTATACGTCAGTTTTATTCATTTCCTAGTATTGTTAAGCGTTCATTTAACACTCGCCTTAGTGCTATGCAGCGGTTAGAATTTATACTCTTTAACGTATGCTACAGGCAAGTGTATCTGGATTGGCTAAAGCAAGATATTTTAAACAATTCTGCTAACTTTAGAATATTGCTTGAAAGCAAGTTTATTAAAAGTAGAGTTACCGTATGGGCCGAGAACCTATTAAATTGGGTAAGGCGCAAACGGTATGCAAACAATATTGATGGTTAGATTTTCATACTTACTGTTTCTTATCGGCATTACGCTTATACTATCGCTTACCTTTTGTAACCGCGATAAGCAACTAGCTGTACCCGAACACCCAATGCTTACGCTGGCCGAGTTCAACCAGCTATCGCGCATTGAGCAGGTAAAAATGTGCGGTAGCTGCCACCCTAAGCAGTATGAAAGTGAAATGAAGGGCCCCCATGCCAATGCATACAAAATGCTTGAAGCGCATTTTAACTATATAGGTAGCGATACTTTTGATATGCAGGAGTATTGCGTATATATAGATAATAAAAAGGGCTACTGTACAGGTTGCCATGCTAGTACCAACGTATTCGAAGATGCCTTTGCCCAATATACTGATGATGAGGAGGGTATAGCTAAGTTATTGGCAAAAAAAAATTGGGCACCCAGCGTGCGCAAAGATTCGAAAACTATATCAACAGGTATTGATTGTATAACCTGCCACTACGATGGCAATGGCGTGGCAGCATCACTAAGTGCGCAGTTGAACAAAGTAGGTAAAACATCGAACTGCCCAACCTATTGCTCGCCTAGGCCATCGGCTATATTGTCATCTAACGTCGGTTGTTTTACTTGCTATGCTGAGCAAGTGCCGCAAATGAATACAACATTCGTATCGTCGGCTATTAAAA
>JAFDYM010000348.1 GCA_018267435.1 Bacteroidota bacterium
ACAGCCAAAAGGCCTTTCAACTGTAGATGCAGTACGCGAACAAGTAAAAGCACTGGTAACCCGCGAAAAGAAAGCCGAGCTACTAGCTAAGAAAATAACCGATGCTGGTGCTGCCAACGTAGATGCACTTGCTGCAAAAGTAGGTAAGCCTGCACTACAGGCCGATAAAGTAACTTTCGGCAACCCAAGCTTGGGCGGATCGTACGAGCCTAAAGTAGTAGCTACCGCCCTAGGCCTAGGTGCTGGCAAGCTAAGCGCACCTGTACAAGGCAACGCTGGCGTATATGCAGTACAAACCATAGCAGTAGCCGAGCCTGCCAAGGTAAGCGACTATGCTATGTACAGCATGCAGCTAAAGCAGCAAATAAATGCTAAGGCACGTGGCATAAACGATGCACATAAGAAACTTGCTAAAATTGAAGACCACCGCTTCGATTTCTATTAAACAAACAATAACAACTAATACTGTCAAAGCCCTGTAATAACAGGGCTTTGCTGTTTTATAACCTTGCCTAATAAATTACATTTACAACTTAATAAAAATTGAATAGGATATGTTTTACCGCTTAGGGCTTATAGCTTGTGTGCTTGTTACCATTGCTGCATGTAGCAGTAGCAACAAGGTAAGGAAAGATAAAGATGCTGAATACGTGATGCTAGATACGGTAGAAATAGTATCGAGCCGCGAAAACCCTTACCGCGCCAGTGCCCCGCGCGATTTCGACCTGCAGCACACCAAGCTTGAGGTAGCTTTCGACTATGGCAAGCAGTACCTAAACGGCAAGGCTACCCTTACGCTTAAGCCACACTTTTACCCGCAGCGCACCCTTGTGCTAGATGCCAAGCAGTTCGATATACACGAGGTAAGCCTATTGCGCAACGGCGATATGAAACTGCCGCTAAGCTATAAGTACGATAGCCTACAAATACGTATTGACCTAGATAAGGAATATACCCGCAACGAAACATTAAACCTGTATATAGTATATACCGCCAAGCCTAACGAACGCAAAAGCGGCGGCAGCCATGCCATAACCGAAGACAAGGGCTTGTACTTGATAAACCCAGAGGGCAAAGATACGAGCAAGCCGATACAAATATGGACCCAAGGCGAAACCGAGGCAAGCAGTTGCTGGTTCCCTACCATAGATAAGCCGAACCAAAAAACAACAGATGAGCTATACATTACGCACGATAAAAAGTATGTATCGCTATCGAACGGCTTAATGCTAAGCACTAAAGATAACGGCGATGGAACTGTAACCGACTACTGGAAAATGAACTTGCCACATGCCCCATACTTGTTTATGATGGCCGTAGGCGAGTTTGTAGTAACCAAAAGCAAATGGAGGGATATAGCAGTAGATTACTACATGGAGCCTAAGTACGCACAGTACAGTCAAGAAATATTTGGCAATACGCCCGAGATGATGGAATTCTTCTCGCAAAAATTGGGTTTCGATTACCCATGGCCTAAGTATAGCCAAGTGGTAGTGCGCGACTATGTAAGCGGCGCTATGGAAAACACCAGCGCTACCTTACACGGCGAGTTTATACAGCGCAACACCCGCGAAAGGCTAGATGAAACGTACGAAGATGTAATAAGCCACGAGCTGTTCCACCAATGGTTTGGCGACCTAGTAACCTGCGAAAGCTGGAGCAACATACCATTGAACGAATCGTTTGCTACCTATGGCGAATACCTATGGAACGAGTACAAGTACGGCAAGGAGTACGCCGACTATAAACTACTTGAGAATTACGACAAGTACATGGAAGAATCGGGCAATGGCAAAAACGTAGACCTTGTGCGTTTTTACTATGAAGACAAAGAGGATATGTTCGACCGCCATAGCTACGAAAAAGGTGGCTTGCTGTTGCACTACCTACGCAACATTGTAGGCGACGATGCCTTCTTCAAATCGCTTGAAACATACTTGAAGAACAACCAGTTTAAACAGGTAGAAATACACCAGCTACGCCTAGCCTTTGAAGAGGTAACGGGCAAGGATATGAACTGGTTCTTCAACCAGTTTTTCCTAAGCAGCGGCCACCCAATGCTTGCCTTTGATTATAGCTATACTGCTGATAGCGTATACGTAAGCGTAGAACAAGAACATAACACAGGGAAGGAGCTAACCTATACTTTGCCTATGCGTATAGATGTACACTATGGCAAAATAACCAACAGCTACAATGTAGAGCTGAACAAGCATAAACAAACATTCGCATTTAAAAGCTATGGCACCCCTAGCCTAATAGATGCCGATGCCGCGCGCGTGTTGCTGTGCGAAAAGCAGGAAAACAAAACGGTAGAAAACTACATTTTTCAATACCGCAACAGCAACCTATATATTCAGCGCTACGAGGCTATAAAGGCATTGGCTGAGTTACAGGCCGACTTTCCTGATGCGAAAACGGTGCTAGCCGAAGCCATGAACGACAAGGCTTTTGGCATACGCCAAGCCGCTATTACCAGCTATACTTTGCCTAAAGGCAGCACAGATGAAACCGTAATGCCGATATTGGAAAAGCTAGCTAAAGCCGACCCTAAAAGCGCGGTGCGCGAAGCCGCCATGGCCAAGCTATCGGCATCGGGCAAGGCAGATAGGTATACTGCATTGTTCCAAGCCGGTGTAAGCGATAGCTCGTACAACGTAGCTGCTACCGCATTGCGCGGCCTGCAAAAAGCAGATGCGAAATTGGCATTGGCCGAGGCTAAAAAGCAGGAAGCCGAAACCAATATGGAAGTAACGGCTGCCGTAGCCGATGTGTATAGCAAGGAAGGCGATGCAGAGTATGCCAAGTTTTTTACCAAACAGCTACAAACCAAGGGCGGCTACACTAAGTACCTTATGTTTTACTACTACGCCAACTTTCTTACCCGTATGGATAAGCCTGTGGTGCTACAAGGTATAAAGGAGATAGAGGCAGAAGCTAAAAACGTAGCTGAACAAGGCTGGCTAATAGGCGCAGCACAAGGCTCGCTTAAGCGCATAAGCAAAATATACGGCGATAAAAAGACCCGCGCCAAAGCCGATATGGCCAAGGAAGAAGGCAAAACTGGCAAGCTTGAGCTAGAAGAAACTATAGCCGGCTACGATGAGATAATAGCCGCCGCCGATGACGCCGCCTACAACGTAGGCAAACTGAAGAAGAAGGAATAAGCTTAAATGCTATACGATAATAAACGCAGGGCTTCGCTGGATAAAAAACTCCGTGAAACCCTGCGTTTCTTTTTTCTCCGTTTACTCTGTGTAGTAACCTATCTTCACCATTATGAAAATCGTAATACAGCGCGTTACACAAGCATCGGTTACCATTGATGGTAAAGTGAAGAGCGAGATAGGCTTGGGCCTATTGGTATTGGCAGGCTTTGAGGAAGCCGATACTGCCGAGGATATTGTTTGGACCAGCAACAAGCTGGTGAACCTGCGCATATTTGCCGATGAGGGCGGACACATGAACCTGGCGGTGAAAGATGTGCAAGGCGACATTATCATCGTATCGCAATTTACCTTACATGCTTCTACCAAAAAGGGTAACCGCCCTTCGTTCATCCGCGCGGCTAAGCCCGATACAGCCATACCGCTTTATGAAAGCTTTATTAAGCAAGTAGAAGCCGACCTAGGCAAGCCCGTAGGCACAGGCGAGTTTGGCGCCGATATGAAAGTGCAGTTGCTGAACAACGGCCCCGTTACTATCATCATCGATTCTAAGAATAGGGAGTAAACCGCTTTGTCATCTTGAACGAAGTGAAAGATCTTTCTTCATGAAACAGAAAAAGAAAGATTTCTCGCTTTGCTCGAAATGACAAAAAGGGGGAAAACTACTACTCAAAATGGTTCCAGCCTTGCGCCTTTAGCGGGTGGCGGTTGTTGCTTTTGGTTACTAGCACCTGCCCGTTTTCGGCTTTGGTTATTTGGCCTATGATAACGAATGCCGACTCATCGGCTATCTTGGTTTCGTCCTCTGGTGCTATGGTAAATAGTAGCTCGTAATCTTCGCCACCGTTTAGGGCGCAGGTTATAGGGTCTATGTTAAAGTTAAGCGCCATGTGGTAGGCATCTTCGCTTATAGGCACCTGTGCTTCCATTATTTCGCAGCCCACTTTGCTTTGCTTGCAAATGTGTTTTATGTCGCTGCTTAGTCCATCGCTTACGTCCATCATGGCAGTAGGCTTCAGGCCCGCTTCTTTAAAAAAGCGGATTACATCGCGGCGCGCTTCTGGTTTCAAATGGCGTTCAATTAAATATTGGGCATTCTCTAGCTCAGGCTGCACGCCTGGGTGCTCCAGGTATATCTGTTTTTCGCGCTCCAATATCTGCAAGCCTAAGTACGATGCGCCAAGGTCGCCGGTTACGCATATCAGGTCGCCTTCTTTGGCACCGCTGCGGTAGCATAGGTCTTCGGCATTGGCTTCGCCTATGGCGGTAACCGATATTACCAAACCCGAACGCGATGAGGTAGTATCGCCGCCTATTAGGTCTACCTTATAATTTTTGCAGGCAAGGTGTATGCCCTCGTACAATTCTTCAAGGGCTTCAACGGGAAATTTAGAGGAAATAGCCAGCGACACCGTTACCTGCTTAGGTTCGGCGTTCATGGCATATATATCGCTTAGGTTTACCACTATGCTTTTGTAGCCTAGGTGCTTTAGCGGCATATACATCAGATCGAAGTGGATACCTTCTACCAATAAATCGGTGCTTACCACCGTTTTTTTATCGCCATAGCTAAGCACGGCAGCATCGTCGCCTATGCCTAGTTCGGTACTCTCGTTTATATTGCTAAAATCCTTTGTAAGCCTATCTATTAAGCCAAACTCGCCCAATGCACTTATGTTCGTCAGCTTCTTTTCTTCGCTCATTGTATTGACATTTATGAGGCAAGATTACTATATTAACACTAAATATAGAACGCAATTAAACCCGCAGTGCCAAATAGTCCCAAGGTACGCAGCGAAAAAACGAAGCTGTTTTACCTTAGTTCGCTCACGCTTTTCGGCATGAGCGCCTTCGGCATTTTGCTTATAATATACGTTCAGCACAAGGATGTAAGCCAAAAGCTACTAGGGGGCAAAAACTATTACTTGCAAGGTATAACGGGGCTTTTTTTCGGCAGTTTGGCGGCTATTTTGGGCTTGGTGCTTATAAACGGCAAGTTTTTCCGCAATGCCCGTACTTATTTCGATGATTTGCTGGACGACCTTAACCCATCGCTGGCCAGTATATTATTTTACGCCTTTTCGGCTGCTGTAGGCGAGGAAATATTGTTTCGCGCAGGTATACAAGGCGCAATAGGTATATGGCCAGCAGCGCTGCTATTTGTAATTTTGCATGGCTACATAGTACCCAAAAACATCCCTTTGGTGTTTTACAACGTCTTTCTAGTGGTAGTATCGGCCGGTTTTGGGTACTTGTTTAAGCACTTTGGCTTAGTGTCGGCTATCGTTGCCCATTTTGTGTACGATGTTGCTATGTTTTGTGTACTTAAGTACGCTTTCCACACAAAAAAAGAGGTGAAGCCTGAGTTGGTATAACATTTTTATATATTTCGAGAACACTTTTTATTACTTTTGCGTTTCATAATACAAAGTACCCTTAAACCTATTGAAAGCTATACTTAACATACCGCAAGCGTGGGCAAAAGCGTGGTCATCTTCCACGTTCCGCAACCAGTTTGTGCTTACGGTTATATTCTTTATAGTAGTTAGCTTACACAACTTCCATTACCTAAAAGTGTGGCAATCAAGGCCGGGTGTGTGGATAGACGATATCTTCCATTCTTTTTTGGTTCCCATCAACTTTTCTATTCCAATATTTATGCTGGAGTACACCAGCCTTGCGCTAGTGTTTACCTTGCTGCTTATGCAGCCCGAAAGGTTAATGAAGGGCTTGCAGGCTTATGGCTTGGTGTTATTCTTCCGCACGGTAGCTATATACTTTGTAGCGCTTGAGCCACCGCGCGATATGATACTATTGAACGACCCCGTAGCCTCGTTGTTCCTACATACCAACGATGTATTTGTAACTAAAGATTTGTTCTTTTCGGGCCACGTATCAGGCTTGGCTATTTTCTTTTTGATGGCCAACAACAGGTTTATAAAAACATATGTTGCCATAGCTACGGTTTTGGTTTCCCTATTCATAGTATGGCAACATGTACATTATTCGTTCGATGTGGCATTTGCTCCGCTGGCATCGTATGTGGCATATAAGCTAGTGTATTGGCTTGACCCTGCCACGCGCGAAAGCACCGAATTGCAAGATGCTTAGTCTTTAAGCTCCTTATCGGTATCAAGCATTTTTACTCCACCACGTAGGTCCATCATAAAGCATTGCACATTGAAGGGCTCTTTGGCTTTATTCCACCCCTTCTCCACAGCGTAGTTCAGTATTTCCTTTTTCATGGCGCCAGCGATTTTGTAGTGCAGGGCCCATTCTTTTGCTTGCGCAGGTTTGGTAGGGCCGAAATCGGCGATATTGGCCTTTATCATACCACAGTTGCGGTGCTGTATAATATATACATCGCGCACCTTGTGCTCGTTGTAGGCAAACTCCAAGTGTGTCCATAGGGCATCAAGCCAAGCCCTATAAGTAGGGTCGGCACTATAGGCGGCAAAGCCTGTGCCCGCCATTATATATTGGTCGTAGCGGTTGGTAAGGTTATCGGCGGCCATAAAGCGCACTAAGTTGTCTATCAAGCGCAAATCCATACAGCTTATTAGCAATACACGCTCGCGAGGCGGGGTGTGCCTTAGGGTGTAGGTTTTACTCATACTTTTGTTTTGGTTGGTTTAGTAATACTGTAAGTATAAGGTATAAATTTTTACAATGCAATACAATGGCAGCCCATGTAGCGCACATAGGTTTAATTATACAAATACGGGATAGTTGTTAATTAGCAGCCGGCTTGTTTCTTTAGGCTATAGAAGGTGGCACCCATTTTAGCCTTGGCGTATTGTCCATCGGCGGTTATCCTCCATTTATAGTGTAGCTTGTATGTACACACGTAGTCTTTCAGTAGCACATACTCGCCTTGCTGGTACCACCGGCCGCTTATGGCTATAGGCTTTTCGGCATTTGAAAGGTCTTGATACATAAAGGTATGGTCGCCATTTAGTTTCAATTCTATTTTGCTAGGGTCGGTAGCGGGCACCGTATATATGCCTATTACGTTTCTATGCATGGGCATAAACGACATAATACCTAGCAAGCAACAGCTAAGTGCCAATAGGTGTATGAACTTTTTCATGGCGGTGGTGATTTGGGTGAATAGTATCTTAAAGATAATTGATGATTTATAGAGTATGAGCAAATAAGTGTTAAGGGCGGCACCTCTGGTTTTATACCTGCTCGCAATAATATTTGCTGCCAAAAACATTAAATGACACTGCTATGACTTTGCAGCCCCGTTGTTTCGGTTATTTTTGCCTGCTTAGCAATATATATGTTCGCCATTTTCAAAAAAGAGATCCGTCAATTCTTCAGCTCGCTGATAGGCTATATGGCCGTTACGGTATTTCTATTGGTGTTGGGTTTATTTATTTGGGTGTTTCCCGATACTAATGTGCTCGACTTTGGCTATGCCACGCTCGACTCGCTATTCTACATAGCACCCTACATTTTCATCTTCTTGATACCTGCCATTACTATGCGCTCATTTGCCGAAGAAATAAGCAATGGCACCATAGAAACCCTAAGCACCCGCCCTGTTACCGAAATGCAGATTATACTAGGTAAATACTTCGCCGCGCTTCTGCTGGTGCTTATAGCTATCCTTCCCACCTTCATTTACTTCTACAGCCTTTATGCATTGGCATCGCCGGTAGGCAATGTAGATGTGGGCGGTATATTGGGCTCGTACTTCGGCCTTATGTTTTTAGGTGCTGTGTTTGTAGCTATAGGCATATTTTGCAGCAGCGTAACCAGCAACCAGATAGTAGCTTTTATAGGCGGTGTATTTCTATGCTTCTTTCTATACATAGCGTTCAGCTACTTATCGCAGTTCAGCTCGTTTATAGGCAAGGCCGATTACTATATTGAGTTGATGGGCCTAGATGCACACTACAATGCCATGGGCAAGGGTGTAATAGATAGCCGCGATGTAGTTTATTTTCTAAGCGTAATAACCGTATTTATTTACTTAACCCGTACAGCCCTAGCGCGTAGAAGATGGTAGCCAAGCAAAAAAACAAAATGCTGAACCGCCGCGATGCGCTGTTGCGCCTCGGCCTGGCCATGGTAATATTGGTATTGCTGAACGTAATATCGTATTACTACTATTACCGTATCGACCTTACCAGCGAGAAGCGCTACTCTATATCGCAGCCTAGCAAGGATGTAATAAAGGGCCTGAAAGATGAGGTAACCATACGCATATACCTTGGCAATACCGACTTGAACGCAGGCTTTAAACGCCTGCAAGATGATATAAAGAACATACTGAAAGACTTTCAGGCATACGGCGGCAGCAAGGTAGAATACGAGATAATAAACCCTGAGGAGATAACCGACCCGCAGCAGCTTAAAACTTTCCAAACCGACTTGATGAGCCGAGGCCTATCGCCAGTAAACCTGCGCGTAAAAACCAAAAGCGGCATGAGCGATAGGATGATTTTTCCTAGCGCCTTGGTGGTATATGGTGGTAGGGAGTTTCCTATCAACCTATTGGAAAACCAAATAGGCTACGGCCCGCAAGATGTGTTGAACCACTCTTCTATTCTACTTGAGTATAAGTTTATCAATGCCATCAACAAGCTTACCCAATACCGTCCGCCGCAAGTAGCTATTATTGAAGGCCACGGCGAATTAGCCAACATAGAATTGGCCAGCATACAGGAAACATTGAAGAGCCTACAGTATGAGGTAAAGCACTTTAACCTTAGCCAAAGCTATTACATACCCGACCGTTTCGATGCTATAATAATTGCCAAACCGCGCTATAGCTTTAACAACGATGGCGAAAGAGATAAGTACAAGATAGACCAATACGTAATGCGTGGCGGCAAAGTGCTGTGGCTGGTAGATGGTACCAATGCCGAAATGGATAGCCTGCGCGTAAACCGCGAAGGGCAAATAGTAAATGGCCTAGATATAGGGCTTGACGATATGTTGTTTAAATACGGCGCACGTATAAACAATGATGTAGTGCAGGATATAAACCTGTACAACCAAATACCATTGGTGGTAGGTAAAATGGGCAATGCCCCACAAACCGAAATGTTCCCTTGGTACTATTTTCCGCTATTGGTATCGGATAATGCGCACCCTATAAGCCGCAACCTTGACCCCGTGGCAGCCTACTTTGCCAGCAGTATAGATACGGTAAAGAACCCAGGCATAAGCAAAACCATACTGCTACACACTACCGAAAACGCCAAGGCGCAAATGGCACCTACACGCGTACACTTTGGCATGCTACAGGGCAAGCCTAACCCTGCATATTTCAACCAGCCCGAACTGCCAGTGGCCGTATTGTTAGAAGGCCAATTTGAGAGCGCCTTTACCAACCGTATGTCGCCGCAAATGATGAGCGCCTTCGATACGGTACAAAGCTTGAAGTTTATAGCCAAGGCAGAGAAGCCTGGTAAAATGATAGTGGTAGCCGATGGCGATATAATACGCAACGATATAAACAGAGATAGCACCGCATACCCTTTGGGCTTTTACAAGTATACCAATAGGCAGTTTGCCAATAGCGATTTTATATTGAACTGTATTGAGTACCTGGTAGATGATAACGGCATATTGCAAACGCGCAACAAAGAAGTAAAGCTGCGCCTGCTTAATACCGTAAAGGCGCAGGAAGAGAAACTAAAATGGCAACTATTGAACATAGCACTGCCTATAGGCTTGGTTATAATATTTGGTGTGGCATTTGGTTATTACAGGCGCAGAAAATATGCATCGTGATGCCGTTAGTTCCATTCGAAGAATATGTAACGAAGCATAAGTATAATTATAGCTTTAAGCTAGACGACTTAAGTAACCCCGCCATACAGTTTTCGTTCTTGTTTTGCAGCATTGAATGTATCCTACACGTAGGTACTCTTCAGGCTGGCATATTTGGTGTATTGTTTTTGTTCACTCGTTTTATATTACCTAGGGCATGAGAAAGTATCTTCCGTACATAGGCGCCGTACTGGTGTTGGCAGCAGTGGCTTGCTGGTTTGTTTACAATGGCATAAACACCCCCGAAAGCATAAACAAGCGCGAAGGTGCTTTTGCCGTAGAGGATGTAAGCGATATAGACCGAATATATATTGAAAACAGCGAGAAGAAACATGTAACACTTACCAAAAAAGATGGCAAGTGGTATGTAGATGGCGATAACGAAGTACGTGCCGACATGATAAGCAACTTGCTGGATGTGTTGAAGCGTGTAGAATCTCTTAGCCCTGTGCCTAGCAATGCGCACGATAACGTACTGCGCAGCATGGCGGCCGAGTTTGTAAAGGTAGATGTGTACACAGGTAGCGATAAGCCTGAAAAAAGTTTTCTAGTAGGTGGTGCTACCATTGATAACCGCGGCACCTATATGTTGCTTGATATGGGCGAGAAGATGGCTGCCCGCCCGCACATAGCTTTTGTGCCGGGTTACCAGGGCTATCTTACACCAGTATTTAATACCGATCATGAAACATGGCGCAGCCGCGTGGTATTTAGCTATAAGCCCGAGGATATAAAACAGCTAAAACTGGAGTATGCCACTACGCCCGAAAAGTCGTTTGTTATCAACCAAGTTACAGCGGACTCGTTTACTGTGGCACCTATAAACCCGCAGTATAAAATAAACGAGCACAACGAGGCCAAATACATAACACAGTACTTAGGTTTTTATAAAGATATACAGATGGAAGCTTATGATAACGACTACCCTAACAAGGACAGTATTTATCAAAGGCCCTTTGCCAAGTTTACCCTTATAAATACCAAAGGCGAAGAGAACGAAGTAAACATGTACTACATGCCTATAGGCAAGCGCACCAAGGAGCGCTACGACCAATATGGCCGCGCCCTTAACTACGACCCCGACCGCTACTACGCCACCACCAACCACGGTAAAGATTTTACCATAGTGCAGTACGTGGTATTCGGTAAGCTTCTACGCCAGTACAAAGATTTCTACTACAAGCCGGGCGGTAATTAAGAAGATAAGCTAGCCATATGGACACCGACCTAGCTGTGATGCTTATTGTGCTGTGCGCGTTGTACATATATCCTGTGCTTAGCGTAGTGCTATTATGGGTTACCCGTCACAAGCCAAAGGCAAGAAGGGCTTTGCTTGTGACATCTATTGCACTTGTTAGTGTAGCGCTATTTGGTGCCATTACAAGAATATCTACCACCTCTACACCGCTTGATTGGTTTATACTTACAAGCATTTATTTTATCACAAGTATTTGCGTATGGCTAGCGGTAATCAACCCAAATAAAATAGTTAAGATATTAGGTGGCCTTATGTTGTTTATAGTATTTGGAGCAGGCTACTTAGCAGGCACAGTAGGCATATTAGGTGTAGGTTTAACTATAAATGAATATGTTCCTGAAAGTGAGCTATGCGTAGGTAGTGATTATATTTATAAAGAAACCAACTTAGGAAATGTATTTGCAGAGTATAGAGGTAAGCGAATGGAAGTATATAAAATTATAGCGTGGCTTCCAATTGTTGAGTGGCAAGTGTATTCAAAATCTAACTATAATATTACACCATACCCAGGCGATATGGAAGTAAACTACAGCCCTTCTGCCAATACAATATATCTATCTACCACTCAAGCGGCAGATAGCGGCATGCTGATAGTGAGAGATAGCATAAGGCTAAATAGATAGCGCTACTTCTATTCTACAAAAAAGTTTTGGCACACATGTATTATCTTTAGGCGTTATGAACCCATACCTGCTGGCTGCGGCCACCATTTTTGTGTTTATGGTGCTTATGTTCATCATAGCTACGCTGCTTAAAAAAAATAGCGTAGTTGATGCTGGCTGGGGTATAGGCTTTATACTGGTGGCAGCCGTTACTATGTTGCAAAACCACCCCGCCTTGCCCAAGCATAGGCTCATTATGTTTTTAATAGTGCTGTGGGGTTGTAGGTTAGCATCGTATATAGCTATACGCAGTTGGGGCATGCCCGAAGACTTTCGCTATGCCGATATGCGCCGCCGCTGGGGCAAGGATGTAATATGGCGCGCCTTTCTACAAATATTTATGCTACAGGGTGCCATTATGTTCATTATTGCGCTGCCCATTATAGTTATCAATTCTACCCCGCGTACCGACTTTTCCGACTGGCTATATGGCCTTGGCGTAGGCATTTGGGTTATCGGCTTTTTCTGCGAAAGCTTGGCCGACCACCAAATGTTCTTTTTTAAGGAAGACCCGCACCACGAGGGCAAGATAATGGACAAGGGCCTGTGGCGCTATAGCCGCCACCCCAACTACTTTGGCGAGACGCTGCAATGGTGGGCCATTTTTATTATTGCCATACCATCAGGCATGTGGTATGTATCTATCATATCTCCTATTGTTATTACATTCCTATTGCTGAAAGTTTCGGGCGTTACCATGCTGGAAAAGAAGTATGACGGCAATGATAAGTACGCCGAATACAAGCGCAAAACCAATGCCTTTATACCGTGGTTTCCGAAACAGTAACTTGTTGCGCACAGAGCACATGGAGAACGCCGAGATTATATTATTTTCATTTAGCG
>JAFDYM010000349.1 GCA_018267435.1 Bacteroidota bacterium
CTTTTGCAGCAGGCTTAGCAACTGGTTTGGCTGCTTTTTTAGCTATAGGTTTTGCTACCTTTTTAGCTACCGGCTTAGGTGCTGGCTTAGCAGCTTTTTTAGGTAGCGGCTTAGCTACCTTTTTGGCAGCGGGCTTTACCACCTTTTTAGGTGCAGGTTTTACTACCTTTTTAGCAGCAGGTTTTGCCACTTTTTTAGGTGCAGGCTTAGCAGCCTTTTTAGGTGCTGGTTTGCTTACCTTTTTAGCTACAGGTTTAGCAGCCTTTTTAGGTGCTGGCTTGGCAGCTTTTTTAGCAGCTGCTTTTTTTACAGGGGTAGCCTTTTTAGCTACAGGTTTGCTTGCTTTTGCAGCAGGTTTGCCTTTTGCTTTTGCTGCAGGCTTAGCAGCTTTTTTGTTGTTAGCCTTTGCCATGTCGTCTAAAAATTTAGCGGCGAAATTAACCAAATTCTTTATTACTGCCATATGTGAAAGAATAAGATGTAAATATAGCAAAACCGAAATACCAAGTAGGCATTAGTATAAACAGCTGTGCATAGGTGAATTAATATTTAGCGGTAATGGTTAAATTTGCCCATAATGGTAAACAAAATACGCCTTATGAAAAAAATATGCCTGGCAGCCGCAGTAGCCCTGCTACTAAGCGTAACAGCTTGTAAACAGAAGGACCTGAACGAAAATGTACAAAGCGTGGAGGACCACAGCCAATTGGAAACTGAGTTTAGCCAAATATACGACATGGTGGCAGACCTAGTATCTACCGAAGGCAAAACCAAGAAGACAGATGGCTACCTACGCCCCGATGGTGCTATAGTAGAATATACCGATACAACCTATGCCGATTTTGATGGCGTAGACCTAACCTTAGACTTTGGCCCGCTTGACAATGCAGGGGTAAACTACAAGGGCATATCGTGCAAAGATGGCCGCTATAGGGCCGGTAAACTGCGCATAGGTATAGATAAGCGCTACAACGAAATAGGCCATAAAATAACAGTAGCCACCAGTACTAGCGAACTATATTATGTGGGCAATGGCACCAAAATGCACCAGATAACCGGTAGCATGGTAATAACACGCACAGGCGAAAATACCTTTACCATAGAAATAACCGACGGTACCCTTAAGCGCGATAACGGCACTGCCAACTGGAGCGGCGACTACACCTTAACACGTACCATAAGTGCTATTGACGGATGGTGGGGCAGCAACTACGAGTTGACAGGTACTGCTAGCGGAAACGATGTGAATGGTGCCGACTTTACTACAAGCACTACCAGCAACCTAAAAAAAGACATAAGCATAGGTTGTGCCTCTACCTTTAAAGCGGGCACTAGCAGCCTTACCAGCGGCGGCAATACTTTTGCGGTAGACTATGATACCGACGGCGCCAATACCTGCGACCGTATAATAAAAGTAACGCTAGACGGCAAGAGCAAGGAGTTGACTTTGTTCTAACATCAGTATGCAATATAAATAGTAGGCAGTAGGCAATTAAATTAGTAAGCAATTGAATACTGCCTACTTCTATTTAAGAATAGCATAAAGCACAATCATGACATTCCGCGACTTGAAAGTTTACAAAAAAGGTTTTGCCTTGGCAATGGAGATATTTAAAATAAGCAAGCAGTTTCCCAAAGAGGAACGATATTCGCTTACTGACCAAATACGCCGTTCTTCGCGAAGTGTATGTGTTACCGTTTCTGAAGCATATCGCAAGCGCCTATATCAGCCTTATTTTATAAGTAAATCGTCAGATGCTGACATGGAAAACTCTGAAACCCAAGTATGGTTAGATTTTGCACTGGAATGTGAGTATATCGACAAGCATACTCATGCTAACCTTATGGGCGAATCGGAAGAAATAGGCAGATTGCTAGGCCACATGATTAACAATCCTGAGAGCTACTTAACAACGGAAGACAAAAGGAAAATAGGCAAACAGTAGTCTATGTTGACTAAACCATTTGCCTATTTTTTTATTGCTTATTGCCTACTACGGCAAAGCCATTTGCCTACTTATTCAATTGCCTACTGAATTACACCGCCACGCTATGTTCGCGCAGCGCATCGTTCAAGCTTGTCTTCTTGTCGGTACTTTCTTTACGGGTGCCTATTATCAATGCACATGGCACTTGGTACTCGCCCGAAGGGAATTTTTTAGTATAACTACCAGGTATTACCACCGAACGGGCGGGCACATAACCCTTGTATTCCTTCGGCTCGGGGCCTGTTACATCTATTATTTTGGTGCTCATGGTTAGTACCACGTTTGCACCTAGCACGGCTTCTTTTTCTACCCTTACACCCTCTACCACTATACAGCGCGAACCTATAAAGCAGTTATCTTCTATAATAACAGGTGCGGCCTGTACGGGCTCCAATACACCGCCTATGCCTACACCGCCGCTAAGGTGTACGTGCTTACCTATCTGTGCACAGCTACCTACAGTAGCCCAAGTATCTACCATTGTACCTTCATCTACATAAGCACCTATGTTTACGTAGCTAGGCATCATTATTACGCCTTTGGCTACAAAGCTACCATGGCGTGCTATACCGTGCGGTACTACGCGTACGCCTAGCTCTTTAAAGTTCTTCTTCAAAGGTATTTTATCATAAAACTCCATTATGCCCGAGTGTAGGGTTTCCATTTGCTGTATTGGGAAATATAGGATAACTGCCTTTTTTACCCACTCGTTTACCTGCCAGCCGCCCTCGGTAGGCTCGGCTACACGCAGCGTACCTTTATCAAGTTGCTCTACTACGCCCCTTATGGTATCCTGTACCTCGGCATTTTGCAATAGGCTACGGTCGGCCCATGCGTTCTCAATTATTTGCTGTGTGTTGGTAGCGGTTGTGCTCATTCGAATATTTTTTGAAACATGGCAATAATAGCCTGTTTGTAAATGGATGAAAAATTTTTGCCCAGCTTTTGTTTATATACATAACTTTGAAGGCGTATAAATATACCTTTAACCGAAATGCGTCTATACAAATCACTGCTTAGTATTGCTGCCATAATAGGCTGTACCACAGCCCTGCATGCACAGGTAATTATTAATACCGGCAACCCAAACATTGAGAAATTTAAACAAGAGCACCCGAATGCAGTAATTTGGGAAGATGGCCGTAGCCCACAGCAAACACCTAGTACAGCTACGCCTAGGGCC
>JAFDYM010000034.1 GCA_018267435.1 Bacteroidota bacterium
AGTAATTTATTAACCGAATTGGTGCTGCGATAATGCAAAGATAACACTCGCCACTCGCTTATGGAAATGTAACCTATAAACATTATCTAAATAATTGAATAGGTAAACAGACGTGTACAGTTGTTGATTTAGTTTATGAACACTTTATGTAATGCAACTGGACTCAAGATTGATACTTTATTATATCATTCGTAGTCATTAAGTAATACTTGATAGCATTTAACCTTGTACCTAATTTGAATTTTTAAAATTTGCGCGCGGCTTATTTTTTAAGACCATTAGACATCATTTGATACTATCTGGAAAAAGCTTTTACGAATATATTTATTCACTATGTGATAATGGTCATATTAGCCAATTATTCTTAGAAACAACTGCGCCTGCACCTCAACTTAAACATTTAGTCTTATGTGAAAGTGTGGATAATAAAGTCCTGTATTTTTTATAGATTAAATTATTACTTTTAAACAAAGTCGACATCACGGCAAACTACCCCTTATTACCCTCCGGGTATGGGTCACTTTTTCGGAAATAATATCAAATCGATAATTATTTTTTCTTAATGCTCTATTATGAATTGAGTTTTATATCTAATGGTGTCACAGAAGTTTTTTGCCAATCTGAGTTATATAAAGATATGGCCGCTCATTGCCAAATTTATCAGGATGCCTTTACGGTGTGAAATTCAAACTTAAGAAGGGGGTTAGTTCCCAATTCAGGTATTTGAAATATACACAGTAGTAGAATCAGTAAGCGCACATTGGAATATGCTGTGAAAAGTTACCTTTCTTCTTTTGATTGCAGTTTGTTATACGGTAAAAGACGCCTTAATAATTTTATCCTACGTAATTTGATATGACTCTTAACTCTATCCGGGAGTTGTAGATAAATATGGCTGCGCCTTGAAACCATTTTATGTGCAATCTCTGGATATGATTTTTTCATTGATTCAAGGAATCTAACAGAAAGCTTCATATCGGCATAGTTCGGTTTGACATCAATATACTGGCATTGCTTTGCTCTTTTTTTGAAATTCCCACCTGTTGTTTTTCCGAAGCCTAAAGGTTTAGCAAGGTAAATATTTGCAACCTCATCACCATATGTATATATGATTTGACCTGTAGGCAAATAACTGAAAGAGACGGGTTTTCCAGTGGTCTCCCCTCTTATCGGGACCGAGTACTTCCCCTGTCTCTTTTTTAACAGATGTCCATATGCTATACTGGCAGCAATTAGAAAACCTTTAAACTTTCTAAAATCTGGAGGATCGAATACTGCACCCATACTGGATACTGGATTAAGTTCCATCGTCAAGGCTGTCATACCCTTAATGTATAGCACATTATTTTTAGAGTAGATCCATCCTAAATCAATAAGTTCGCTCAAATGTCGCCTGACAGTTTCCCATTTCTTTACATGCAAATCAGATAACACTTTATGCTTGTCCAATTTCTTTACATCGAAATTTCCGCTTGTATTAAATAGCAAATAGCAGTATAGTGTCGCAGGACGGGACAGTCTTTTCCTAAGAATATGATTTATTAGTTCAATAGGTATATTCATGTGCCGTCCTCCAATAGGAAGCACATTCACTATTCAGGCTTTTGCCGAACCCAGGCTATCACCTCGGACTTCAAAAAATAAATTGTTTTATGCCCTTTTTTGTGGAAAGGAAGTGTGTTCCCTTCTTCAGAGTGGGTCCGGGGCGCAATAAGGTTATAAATTGCAGATTTCGACAAGTGAAGCAATTCTGCCGCTTGCTCAACAGAAAGGATTTCTTCCGCTTCCTTTGAATTGGAAAATGCGTTTTGCAGAAAGCCTAATTCCTTCTTTAATTCCTGAAGTTCCTTTAGTAATGCTTTTAGTATTTCTTCCATCGTTTGTATTTACGATGCGAAAAAGCACTACACTTATAATTAGTGGATAGTTAGCAAAAGTGCTAACTGCTGATTATGAGTCTATTAAAGTGAAATTTTCTATGAAATTGTTTACCGAGACTATAGGGTTTTTACAAAGGCGCTGTGACGTCTTTAAGTTATTGTTGATTGTTCCGGAACTGAAGGGTTGGACTATATTATTTTCATCTTCGTATTCAAAATGAGCAATTAACCATCTTTGCACTTGAGATTTTTTCGACTCAATTAGTTTTAACTTCAGAGACTCATTTTTTTCGAAAATCAGCCAAAAAACATCAATAAATCTTGTAGGGCCGCCTTTAATTATAGCCTTTTTGTTTATTGAAGAACCTTTGAGTAGTAAGGTTAGCTCATCCTTAGTAATGTTTGTAAATTCATGTATTAGCGCTTCTGTCAAACCATGTATAAGCGATTGATGAATGATAATCAACTTAGGAGACACAGGACGTTGTATAAGCTGGGCTATGTACTCTGGCTCAAAATCAATTTTCCTAAATCCAAAATTATCTGATTTGCCTGTGATTTTAATTCCCGCCTGCTCTTGGATTACATCCACAATACTATCCTGTGCTTTTCTAAGGCGCTTAATAATGGCTAAGCAGTAAACACTGGTATATGTACCGTGATCAACATTACTGAAGGTTATATAATGTTCATCGAATAAGGTTGCAATGGATTGTGAATCTGCTTCTGCTATTATCTCGAAAATTCCTTTTAGCCACATATCATCACCCACCCGACGAAAAGAACCAAGTCTCAAATGTTTTACCTTGAAATAGAATTCATTTAGAACTTGTAAATGCTTCATTGCATAGGTCACCCTATCACTAATTGATGAGGCGGTATCCATTTGATCAGCTATTTTCTTCTCTATTGCACTTACAGATATTTCGACCTCCTTAAAAAGCCAATAATATATGAGAACAAGGCTTGCTGTGATTTGGCGTTGTTGCGGTATATCTAAAATGCAAAACTTAAGCTGCATTGGTAGTTCATCCCCTTCAAAACGCGATGGAGATGTGAAACTTCTTCTTTTGAGAAGAAAATCATCCAAGCTTTCTTCGTTTTCAAATATCGAAATAAGGTTCTTTAGACTTGGTGTCATTGTTAAAAATAACAAGCTAGTAGAAAAAATGCAGTAAGTGTACCCATTTATGTACCCTAAAAAAGAAAAACCCTCATAAATCTTTGATTTACAAGGGTTTCTTCACTGCTATTGTAGCCCGTAGGGGAATCGAACCCCTCTTTCATCCGTGAAAGGGACGTGTCCTAACCGATAGACGAACGAGCCATGTTTCGTAAGCGGGACGCAAAACTAAAATAGTTTTTCATTTTTCAAAAGCCTGCCAAGAAAAAAATGAAAAAATCTACACAATCTCCTCGGCAGTAGCGTTTAGCGTTACTTTGTTTTTGCTCTTTAAGCGTGTTGCCAAGCCTTCGGTTTTCGGCAATTCATACTCGAAGAAGTATTGCAGCGCATGGTGCTTAGATGCTATAAACTCGTTGCTGTATTGCTTGCTGCCTGCGGCTTTCAATTCCTCGGCAGTTATGCCTTGTTTCAGCCATTGCCAGCCTATAGCCAGTATACCAAATAGTTCTAAGTATAAAGTAGCATCGCTAAGGTAGGCCTCTGGCCCTTTGCTTTGCGCTACGCCTAATAGATGTACCGTTATTTCCTGCAAGCTGCCTAGTTTCTTCTCCAGTGCTTCTGCATACGGCTTTAGGCTTTCGTGCTGCTTGGCTTTTTCTATATCGCCCATTACCTCTTGCATTAGCAGCATGGTAGCTTGGCCATCCTTCATCATTACCTTGCGGCCTAGCAGGTCCATGCCGTGTATGGCCGTGGCGCCTTCGTGTATGGTATGTATGCGCGTTTCGCGGAAGAACAATTCTGCCATAAACTCTTTGGTATAGCCATAGCCGCCAAAAATCTGCAAGGCGGCACTGGTACTAAGTATACTCATTTCAGCAGGGTAGCTTTTTACTATCGGGGTCAATAGTTCCAATTTCAAGAAGTTGGCTTCCTTCTCGGCACCCTCGCTAGTTTTCCAGTTATCGTAGTATATACATGCCTGCGCTACTAGCGATAGGCTACCTTCTACAATAGCTTTTTGAAACAGTAGCATACGCTTCACATCGGCGTGATTAATGATTGGCGTTTGCGGTTTGTTCGGGTCTTTCTCGGTTAGCTTACGGCCTTGTGCACGCACATTGGCATACTCCAATGAGTTGTAATATGCTGCCGATGCAATAGATGTGGCATTGGCACCTACACCTATGCGCGCCTCGTTCATCATTTGGAACATATAGCTTAGGCCCTTGTGCTCCTCTCCTAACAGATAGCCTCGGCAGTCGCCCGCCTCGCCCATCATTAAGTGGGCAATTGGCGCACCGTGGTAGCCCATTTTATGGAACACGCCAGCCGTGTTTACATCGTTAAATTCTAATTCCCCTTTATCATTATATCGCTCGCGCGGAACAACGAAAAGCGATATACCGTTAGTACCCGCAGGTGCGCCATCTATACGCGCTAGCATTAGGTGAACGATGTTATCTACGCCGTCATGGTCGCCGCAGCTTATAAACACCTTCTGCCCTTTTATCAAGTAATACCCTTTATCTGTCGGTGTGGCAGATGTTACCACATCGCTCAACGAGCTACCTGCTTGTGGCTCGCTAAGTGCCATGGTGCCTTGCCATTCGCCATTGAACATTTTGGTTACGTAGGTATCGAACAATTCTTTGCTACCGAAAGTTTCAATTAAGTGCGCAGCACCATTGGTAAGAAAAGCATAAGCCATTGGTGAATAGTTGGCAGCAGCCATTATAAAACCTGCCATTTGCAGTATGGTAAACGGCACTTGCTGACCACCATGCTCATAAGGCGCACTCATCGATATCCATCCATCCTCACCAAAGCGCTTCATTATCTCGCGCATTTTAGGGTGCACCTTTACGCGACCGTTTACTATGTGCGGCGGGTTGCGGTCCATTTCCAACAATATAGGTCGCAGGTGTGTAGTGCTTAGGCTATCGGCAGCTTCCAGTATCATGTCAAATTCTTCGGGGGTATGCTCTTTAAAGGCATCGCGCTTGCATAGCTCGGCTACGTTAAATACTTCATGCATTAAAAAACGTAGGTTCTCTTTCGAATAGAATTTTGGTTCCATGGGTATATTGTGTTGGGTGTGTTTTTGAATGATTGACTAACCTATCTTCTGTCCGCTAATAAACTTAGAGAACAAGCCCGGCGCGAAACGCTTCATCAGCACGGCAAATTTTTCTTTTCCACCTGCCAGTATTACTTCTTCCTTACCTGCTTTTACGGCGCTCAATATATCTTCCGATAGTACCAATGGGTCGATGCCGTTGGCAATAAGGTTATTGTCTTTGTTAATAGGGTTGCCGTGTTTGTCTAACGAGTTTTTAGCTACGTTGGTGCGCACAAAGCCTGGGCAAACTATCAGCACTTTTACACCTTCGCCTTTTACTTCTGTACGCAGCGTATCGAAGTAGCCCATGAGTGCGTGCTTGCTGGCATTGTATACGCCTTGCTTCGGCGTTATCATTTTGCCCAGTATGCTGCTTATTACTATTATCTGTCCTTGTTTGCGCTGCAGCATACTTGGCAGCACGGCATGGGTAAGGCCTACCGCGCCCATAAAGTTTACATCCATAATGCGCTTTACTACATCCAGGCTTGTATCCTTCAGTTTGCTCCAGTGGCTCATGCCTGCATTGTTCACCAGTACATCTATATGCCCAAAGTGCTTTAGCGCTTGTTGTACTTGGTCGTCCATTTGTGTATAGGCCGATACGTCCATAGGTAGCAATAACACATCGGCATCGGGTAGCTTGCAGGCTTGCTTTACGCGCTCCAGTTCATCGGCGCGGCGGGCAGAAAGTATCAGCTTGGCCTTATGCTTGGTAAAGGTGTAGGCTAGGGCCTCGCCTATGCCCGATGATGCGCCGGTTATCCAAACCACTTTGTTTTCGAAGTGCTGCATGTGGGTTTTTATTTTCTAGTGAAGATAAAATAGAAATTTATTTAACCACAGATAACACAGATGAACACGGATTAATACAAAATACATTATTAAACATGGAGGAAAGCCGAGAGTATGGAGAAGATAGTAGGCAAAAAGCTAGACTAAATCCCGCCTTAGCAGCGCTAACCTCTAACTCCCTAAAGGGAGAACCGCGCAGCTAAGCACACGTATCATAACTTGTATTCTCTATGTTTTCGGTCTTTTTCCATGTTTATTTTGTTTAAAAAAACACTTAGGAACAAGGCAATACAGTACGTGGGCACGTGGTGCGCAATAGAGTGAACAAGGCTAAGCAGTAAGGCCCATGATAATTTGTATTCAGCGGTTCCTCTATGTTCTCGGCTTTCCTCCATGTTTAAATATTTTCCATATTAGCCTTATGAATAGGGCTTTCATTTTAGGGTTGAGTATGCTATTGACTTTGTGTGCTTGCGCACAAACGGCTGCCGAACGTATGGCTGCTTATGAACAACAGAAGTTTTGCAACAACCTAAACAAGGTGCTGGAAAGCGGCCGACAAGAAAACTTTGAAAGCCTGACCGATATGAACGAAAGGCAAAGCCCTGCCTTACCAGTGCCGGGCTACAGCATCCGCTTGGCTCCTTTCGATGTGGTGTATGTAGATAAGGACAGCCGCTTTGTAGGTAAAACCAATGAGAATTTAGACTCGCTTTCGGCTGTTAAAAGGCTAGAGCAGCTAAAGCCGCTAGTAGCGAACTGCTTGGATAGCACTTGGCGCTGGAGCGAAGCGCTGGGCGATGATAGTACTACCGTTTTTTTCAAGGAATTCAAGCAATTACGCGCTATGGGCCCCGAATTTACCATAAGCTTGGCTATGGATGTAGTGGCGCATAACCTATACACTGTCAACCTGTACATCCGCAAAAACAGGCGGAAATAGGCGCTTTTTAGCCCTCGGCTGATTTAAATCAACCAAGGTTAGATTTAAGCGGCGTTTTCCTTGTTTTATACCCTTATTCTCCTACTTTTGCAGTCCTTAAAAACTAAGGGACAATGGCACTGCCTGTTGACGTAAAGATATTCTCAGGAACCACTACTAAGTATTTAGCAGAGGATATTACTGACCACTATGGACAGAAACTGGGGCAAATAGACGTTCTTAAATTTAGTGATGGCGAATTTCAGCCAGAAATAAAGGAATCGGTACGCGGTTCGTTCGTATTTATCATTCAGAGCACCCCTCCACCGGCAGATAACCTGATGGAAATGTTGATGATGATAGACGCAGCCAAGCGCGCATCGGCCGACTACATTGTAGCGGTTATACCTTATTTCGGTTATGCCCGTCAGGACCGTAAGGACCGACCACGCGTAGGTATAGCTGCCAAACTGGTAGCCAACTTGCTTACAGCAGCGGGTGCAGATAGGGTAATGACAATGGACTTGCACGCAGGGCAGATACAGGGTTTCTTCGATATACCTGTTGACCACTTGAATGCCTCTGCCATATTCCTGCCTTACATACAAAAGCAGAACTGGAGCAACTTGTGCTTCGCTTCGCCAGATGTAGGCTCGGTAAAACGCGCTAGGGTATATGCCCAGCACTTTAATGCCGATATGGTAATATGCGATAAGTACCGTAAGAAGGCAAACGAAATAGCAGAAATGACCTTGATAGGTAACGTAGAAGGCAAAGACGTAGTAATGGTGGATGACATGATAGACACCGGCGGTACCCTTTGCAATGCGGCAAACCTACTAATGGAAAAGGGCGCAAAGAGCGTGCGAGCGCTTTGTACACACCCTGTACTATCGGGCAAGGCGTATGAAAACATAGAGAAAAGCGCATTGAGCGAATTGATTGTAACCAATACAATTCCTATCGATGAAAATGCCTCTAGTAAAATAAAAGTATTGAGCGTAGCTAAGCTGTTTGCACAAGCTATACGCAATACGCACGAACATAAGAGCATTAACTCTTTGTTCCTGACACCAAGTATTTAATCAATTATTCAATAAACAAAACAAACAAATGGAAACAGTTGTTGTAACCGGCACGCCAAGAACCGAATTAGGTAAAAAGGCTACGCGTGCACTTCGCAAGGAAGGTAATGTACCTTGCAGTCTTTATGGTGGTGCTGAAACGCTAACTTTCTTTGCCCCAGTAACCGCTTTCAAAAGGCTTATCTACACACCTGAATTTCGCCTAGCCGAAGTACAGTTGAATGGCAAAAGCTACAAAGCGATTGTAAAAGACACTCAGTTCGATCCAGTTAAGGATGAACTATTGCACGTAGATCTTCAAGAATTAGTTGACAACGTACCAGTAAAGGTATCGGTGCCATTGAACTTGAAAGGTACTGCAAAAGGTTCTGCTGTAGGTGGTAAAGTAGAGCAAGTACAACGTAGGTTGAACATACTAGCCCTACCTAAAGACCTAGTAAGCGGTATAGAACTAGATATAACCGAACTAGACCTAGGCGGTATATTGCGTATTAGCGATTTGAAAACTGAGAACATCAAGTATTTGTTGTCAGGTTCAAACCCAGTAGCTAGGATGGCCGTACCACGTGCCGCTAAAGAAGCTGCTGCAGCTGAAGGCAAAAAGAAATAAGCAAACTTTAAATAGCTTAATAAATTCAAACCCCTTTCGCAAGAGAGGGGTTTTTTATTTTAATTCGCAGCATGAGTTTTTTAATAGCAGGCCTAGGCAACATAGGCGAAGAATACGAAAACACCCGCCACAACATTGGTTTTAAAGTAGCTGATAGTTTGGTGGCGGCAGGCAAATCATCGTTTAGCTTGGAACGCTTGGCGTTTTTTGCCGAGTACCGCAGCCGTGGCAAAAACGTGTACGTAATAAAGCCAACCACCTATATGAACCTTAGCGGCAAGGCACTAAGGTATTGGATGACGGAGCTTAAAATACAACCACAAAACGTACTGGTAGTGCTAGATGACCTAGCCATACCTTTCGGCACCATACGCATACGTGCCAAGGGCAGCGATGGTGGACATAACGGACTGAAGGATATAGACGCCACGCTAGGCAACAACAACTACCCGCGCCTGCGCTTTGGCATAGGGGCCGAGTTTAGCAAAGGCCGCCAGGTAGACTATGTACTAGGCAAATGGAGCGTAGAGGAAATGAAGACCCTAGACGAACGCATTAATGTAGCCTGCGATGCCACCAACAGCTTTATGTTCGAAGGGTTGGATAGGGCCATGACTAAGTTTAATAAATAACAGTAAAAGCTATGAGATATACACTGATAACAGCAATTGCCATGCTTGCTTTGGCAGCATGCAAAAAAGAAGCCACTAATGCTAACCAAATAGCAGGTACTTATAACGGCAATTTTCATACGGTAGGCAGCTGCTACGGCTGTGTGCCATATACCGATACTACGTATAGCGGCAGCTTCGAGGTAAGCATTAATAGCACAGGTGATAGCGTAACAATATTCAACCCCGAGAGCGCGGATATGATCACATATGCGCTAAACGATAGCAATGAGTATTATGCTGGAACTACAAGCTATATAAGCGCAAAATTTATAGCCCCAGATAGCTTATACTATCGCAGGCATTTTGCTGGTTCGGGAGGTTACTCTACTACCACCTTTGAAGGTAGAAGGTAAATGCAGATGCCAAGTTGATAAGGAACAATTATATGGCATGAATCGAGTTTGCATGCGGTATAAATGTGTATTTACAGTAGGAGAGGAGGTGCCTTCGGGTTTGTGCTTTCCTCATGCACACGGCGCTATTTATTGCTTGTAGGCTTTATATAATACTAAATAAAAAAAGCGCAACCCTATCTAGGAGTTGCGCTTTGTATTTATTGCCTATTGGCTACTGCTTAAGCATCTATTTTAGCGTACTTAGCGTGTGCTTCTATAAACTCGCGGCGTGGAGGTACCTCGTCGCCCATTAGCATACTAAAGGTATAATCTGCCTCGGCTGCGCTTTCTATAGTTACTTGTTTCAATGTACGCGTGTTCGGGTTCATGGTAGTTTCCCAAAGCTGTTCGGCGTTCATTTCACCAAGACCTTTGTAGCGCTGTACGTGTACCGAGTTTTCGCTACCGCCTTTTGCTATAAACGCTTTCTGCGCTGCTTCGCGCTCGGTATCGTTCCAGCAGTATACGCCATCTTTGCCGCGCTTAACTAAGTATAGCGGTGGCTGTGCAATGTATATGTGTCCTGCTTCTACCAACTCCTTCATGTAACGGAAGTAGAAGGTCAATATCAAGGTAGTAATGTGGCTACCGTCAACGTCGGCATCACACATGATGATGATTTTGCCATAACGCAGACGAGATATATCAAGCGCCTTGCTATCGTCTACCGTGCCTATCTTAACGCCTAAGGCGGTGAACATGTTACGGATCTCTTCGTTCTCGTATATCTTATGTTCCATCGCCTTCTCTACGTTCAATATTTTACCACGTAGCGGAAGGATAGCTTGGAACGCCCTATCGCGGCCCTGCTTGGCGGTACCACCCGCCGAGTCACCCTCTACAAGGAATATCTCGCTCTCGTCCCTATCCTTGCTGCTGCAGTCTGCTAGTTTACCTGGCAAACCGCCACCGCTTAGTGCGCCTTTGCGTTGCACCATTTCGCGGGCCTTGCGGGCTGCGTGGCGCGCCGTAGCGGCTAGCACTACCTTGTCGAATATCAACTTGGCTTGCTTAGGGTTTTCTTCTAGGTAATGCTCCAATACCTCGGCAAACACAGTTTCCACCGCACCCGATACTTCGTTGTTACCCAATTTGGTTTTGGTTTGGCCCTCGAACTGTGGCTCAGGCACTTTTACCGATACTATGGCAGTAAGACCCTCGCGGAAGTCATCGCC